>QKDP01000147.1 GCA_003252055.1 Desulfobacter postgatei
ACGGGGTAAAAGCCGCTATTGATTCAGGCCGGATCTGTTTTGGATATATTGAAATCCGGGCCTTTGATAAATTTAATAAATTCAATTTTAGCCGGGGCAAACGAATGATTATGACCGAAGAATCCTGTTTGACGCAAAAGTTGCCCGGAGGCAAGGCGCAGATGCATGATTTTTTCCCTAAAAATAAAATAAGAGGTGATGCATGAAATATTATGAAAAGGACAAGGCGACATCCATACCGGTTCAGGAGTCCGTGGGAAAGGTCCTGCTGCACGATATCACGAGAATTGTTCCGGACCTGTTTAAAGGCCCCCGGTTTAAAAAAGGGCATGTCATCACCATGGCGGATGTCAAGGTCCTGCTTGATATGGGCAAGGAACATATTTATGTCGCAGGGCTTGATAACGAAGTTCATGAAGACGAGGCTGCCCTGCGCATCGCCAGGGCTGCTACAGGGCCCCATATCCGGCTGAGTGATCCCCAGGAGGGCAAGGTGGGGCTGTCATCTCAAATTCTTGGACTTCTGAAGGTCAATGTGGATGCCTTGTTTGAACTGAACAGCATCCAGGATGTTATTTTCGCCACCCTGCACAACCGGCGGACCGTACAGCCGGAAGAGGAACTTGCCGGGACCCGTGTGGTGCCCCTGACCGTGCCCGAAGACAGGCTTGAAACCGCAGAAGAGGTGTGCCGGAAATATTATCCCGTCATTGAAGTAACGCCCTTTAAAGCCTGCGATGTGGGGATCGTGGTTACCGGATCAGAGGTGTTCCACCAGCGCATACGGGACGGATTCGGTCCGGTGGTGTCAAAAAAGTTTGAACGCCTTGGGTCCCGGATTCTGGAAAAACGAGTGGTGTCCGATGATATGGAAATGACCGTCACGGCCATCCGGGATCTTCTGGACAACGGTGCCGGTTTCATTGCTGTGACAGGCGGAATGTCCGTGGATCCGGACGATTTGACCCCGGCGGCCATCCGGGCCGCCGGCGGCCGCGTGGTGACCTACGGTGCCCCTGTGCTGCCCGGAGCCATGTTCATGCTGGCCTATATCGGCGATGTCCCGGTGGTGGGACTGCCCGGCTGCGTCATGTACTGCAGGGCTTCCATTTTTGACCTGGTGGTGCCCCCGGTTTTAGCCGGTGAAACCTTTGAACGCGAGGACATCGTTCGCATGGGCCACGGCGGATTCTGCGCCAATTGCAGCCAGTGCCGGTTTCCTGCCTGCAGTTTCGGCAAGTAACCGTCCATAACACCAGATCAGGAAAAAATAATCTATGGGAAGCTTATTTACGGAAACAAAAACCGCATTGTCAAAAGACCGGTCCTTTGCCCTGGTCATGATTATCAACCACAGGGGATCTACCCCAAGAACATCGGGCTCCTGGATGCTGGTATGGCCGGATAAAACCATTTGCGGCACCATTGGCGGCGGACTGGTGGAAGCCCGGGTTATGGATGCCTGCGCGGGCATGATGGATAAAAGCCGGTCCGTGATCCAGGAGGAGCTGAAAGCCGGCATGGACATGATCTGCGGAGGCAGCATGAGTGTGTGGCTGCTCAGTTTTGTGCCGCCGTTTTCCAAAGATCTTTTAGATGCGTTTGAAACCATTGCAGGGATGGAGAATAAAGGCAAAAGCGCCCTGGTCATTACCCGGATATCCAATGGTACGGCCCAGGTGCCTGTGGTGCTTGAAAACAGCGACAATGATCCCAACGCATTCCTTTTGCCCAAAGACCTGCTGGCAGATATGTCAGACCGGACCTTTGCCGGGAACGGCATCTGGCACAGGGTATACGGGCTGAACCAGTATATGATTCAGTCATTGATGCCAAAGGAAATCCTTTATATCTGCGGGGCCGGCCATGTGGGGTATCAGCTGGGACGGATGGCCCCCATGGTTGATTTTTCTACCGTGGTTATGGATGACCGGCCCGAGTTTGCAGACCCTTTACGCTTTCCCCATGCCCGCGAGGTCAAGGTGGTGCCTGAATTCACCTCTGTCTTTGACGGATTTGATGTGAATGAGCACAGCTATATTGCTATCCTTACCCGGGGACATCTTTACGATCAGATGGTGCTCGAACAGGCCCTTGCCACCCAGGCCGCATATATCGGGATGATCGGATCACGCAAAAAAAGAGAACAGATCTACGGCAACCTCATGGAAAAGGGGATATCAAAGCAAGCGCTTGACGCGGTTTATTCCCCTATCGGCACGGCCATTAAGGCGGAAACCCCGGCTGAAATAGCGGTCAGTATCATGGGGGAACTGATCCTAATTCGTGCAGAAAATAAAAAAGGTAAAGGGAAAAGCAATGCCGCGTGTAAATGATTCTATCCCGGCAGGGACAAGCGCGCCCATATCCGCCCTTATCCTTGCCGCCGGGTTTTCCTCCCGCATGGCACCGGCGTTCAAGCCCCTGCTGCCCATAGATGGCAAACCCATGGTCTGTCGCGTGATTGATCTTTTTTGCAATGCAGATATCCACGATATCGTGGTGGTGGCCGGGCATAACCATGAGCGGGTGGAAGCAGCTGTGAAAACCACTCCTGCCCGGGTGGTATTAAATCCGGATTATGCGTCGAGCATGTTTTCTTCCATTCGCACCGGGGTCGGGGTAATCAATCGGCAAAGCCGGGGATTTTTCCTGCTGCCTGTGGATATCCCCGCAGTGCGGCTGTCAACCCTGGAACGTATCAAAGATGCTTTCCGGAAAAATCCTGAACAGCCGGTGATCCCCTGTTTTAACGGAAAGACCGGCCACCCGCCTTTGATCCCGGCCACTGCGGTGCCATCCATTCAACATGCCGGGCCGGACAAAAACCTTCGGGATATTCTTTTTGCCAAAGATTTTACCTGCCTTGCCCTACATGATAGGGGTATTCTCATGGATGTGGACACGCCTGAAGGGTATGAGATGGTTAAAGCTAAATTGGCTCAAAAACAGGTGCCGGACCGGGAGGAGTGCCTGTCCATGATTGAGGCTGAACTGAGCGGTGAGGAAAGTCTCAAGGCCCATCTGCTTCTGGTGGAAAAGACGGCTATGATCTTGTACGACGCACTGCTTCCGGCCTTGCCCGGCCTGAATCCGGCTCTGGTCCGGGCCGGAGCCCTGCTTCACGATATCAAGCGAAAATCACCCCATCATGACCGGGCGGCAGAGACGTTTCTGCTCGGGATGGGATTTTTTGAACCTGCCGCCATCGTGGCCTCCCACATGACCCTTGAAAATCCAAGTGAGACCCCCGGGGAAAAGGAGATTGTTTATTTTGCCGACAAAGTGTGCGCCGGGGCCTGCCTGGACCTGAATTATGAATCCAGGTTCCGCCGGAAAGCCCGGGATTACCCCCAAGGCCAGGAAAGGATAAAACAGCGTCTTGAAACTGCTCGGTACATACATGCCCGAATCAACGCAATTACCGGCCGATCTGTTAAAGAAATTCTCAGCTGAAAAACCGCTTGTCTGTCTGATGCGCCACGGCCGGATTCTGGATTCAGGCGTTAAGCGGTTTGTCGGCCGGACCGATCTGCCCCTCAATGCAGAGGGCAGGAACCAGGCAAAGGCCTGGCAGAAGACGTTCAAGCAGATTCAATTTGAAAAAATTTATGTGTCAGGGCTTTTGCGTTCCCGGCAGACCGCGGAACTGTGCTGTCCGGGGCAGTCTGTGACAACAGATCCGCGTCTCAATGAAATAGATCTGGGGGATTGGGAAAATTTAAGTTTTGATCAGGTGAAAGCCCGGTTCCCTGAGGATTTTGAACAGCGGGGTCAAAATATTTATCATTTTCGTACCCCCGGCGGTGAAAGTTTCAAAGATCTCAAAGAGCGGGTGGTCCCCTTCTTTGAATCTCTGTTTTCCACAGCCATCCCCGCATCCGGTCCCACATTGGTTGTTTCCCACAGCGGGGTAATCCGTGTGATGGCCTGCCTGTGGGCGGAAAAATCCTTTGACGACCTGCTGACACTTTCTCCCCGATACGGACAAAATTTTGTTTGCACGCTACGCGGCATCAAAAATTTGCGATAAACGAATCTGGGTTATAGTGGGCAGGGTGATCGCATTTATCTATAATTTTGCCTGCTGTTTGAGCATCGCTATAGGGATCGGAATCTCCATTGTTTTCGATCCCGATCCCGATAGCACGCTCACTAATAACTTAGTGATCTAAAGCTCAAAGGTGGTCATACTGACCACAAGCTCAAGGTCTTCAATCTCTTTTACCACTTCAGGCGGTACCGGGGTCTCGGTTCTTAAGAATATAATATTTCTATCCCCGTCATCCTCACGACCCACCGTCATTCCGGCAATGTTGATGTTGTGCTCGCCTAATTTTTGGCCGATGGAACCGATGGAACCGGGTTTGTCCACATTGTGGATTATACCCAGGTGGCCCTCGGGAATGACCTCTAAACGGAACTTATTAATTCTGACAATCCGGGCATCATCCTTTCCAAAAATGGTGCCTTCCAGGACATTGGTCTGGGTATCCGTGATAACGGTCACCCGGATCAGGTTCAGGAAGTTGCCTGCCTCCTGGGAGAAGGATTCGGAAATTTTGATCCCCATCTCATTGGCCAGGGAAATGGCATTTACCGAATTGACTTCGTCCCTGACATATTCATTGAGAAGTCCCTTGATTCCGTTTATGGTCAGGGGTTTGAGATCAAGGTCCGGAAATTTTCCAATGTATTCGATGTTGACCTCACGCACACCGCCCTTGGTAATCTGGGCCTGCATTTTCCCCATTTTTTCCACCAGGTAGAGAAAAGGTTTAAGCTGCTTTAAAACATCCCCGGTCACCGACGGTACATTCACGGCATTGATCACGGTGTCGTTTAACAGATAGGCAATAATCTGGTTGGCAGCCGCCACGGACACATTGGTCTGGGCCTCCTTTGTAGATGCGCCTAAATGGGGGGTGGCAATCACCTGGTCCAACTGAAGCAGGGGATGGTCCCCGCCCGGGGGTTCTGTGGCAAAGACATCCAGGGCCGCGCCAGCCACCTTTCCTGACTGGATGGCATCATACAGGGCCGGTTCATTGACAATGCCGCCCCTGGCACAGTTGACGACCATGACGCCTGTCTTCATTTTTTCAAAGGCCTGGGCGTCCAGTAAATCAATGGTGGCATCCATTTTAGGCACATGAAGGGTGATATAATCCGACCGGGCATAAAGCTCATCCAAAGTCACATACTCAAACCCTGCCTTTTCAATATGTTCCGAAGAGATATTGGGGTCGAACACAATGACGTTCATACGCAACCCTTTGGCAAGTCCGGCGGCAATGGAGCCGATATTTCCGAAGCCCACAACGCCCAAGGTCTTATTAAAAAGTTCCCGTCCCTGAAGCAGTTTTTTATCCCAGCGCCCGGCTTTCAGGGATGCGGTGCCCCTGGGGATATTCCGGGTTAAAGCCATCATCATGGCAATGGCATGCTCGGCTGTGGTTATGGTGTTACCGCCGGGAGTATTCATGACGGCGACCCCTTTTTTGGTGGCCGCATCAATGTCCACGTTATCCAGGCCAATGCCGGCCCGGGCAATAACCTTGAGCTTCGCTGCCGATTCAAGCAGGTCCGCAGTCACCTTGGTGGAGCTCCGGATGGCCAGGCCATCGTATTGCCCGATGATTTCTTTGAGTTCTTCCGGTGAAAGCCCGGTATTGACATCGACATCTATACCTTCCTGGTTTCTGAAAATATCAATGCCGGCTTCATCCATTTTATCACTGATCAGTACCTTCATTATTTAGCCTCCTTTTGAAACGTATCCATGAATTCCACCAGGGCTTTGATCCCCTCCATGGTGGCGGCATTATAAATGGATGCCCTGCATCCACCCACGGATCTGTGGCCCTTGAGACCGCCAAGGCCTTTGGCTGTTGCCTCTTTTATAAATTTTTGTTCAAGTTCCTCACTGGGCAGGCGGAAGGTCACGTTCATCAGGGATCTGGAATCCGGTCTGGCTGTGGCCCGGTAAAAATTGCTTGCCTCGATAAAATCGTACAACAGGCCTGCTTTTTCCTTATTAAAGGCTTCCATCTTTTCAAGGCCCCCCATCTCCTCTTCGATCCATTTGAACACCAGGTCAATGGTATATATGCCGAAACAGGGCGGGGTATTGTACATGGAGTTCTTATCTGCATAGGTGGAATATTTGAGCATGGAAGGCAGATCCGGATTGGCTGTTTCCAGAAGGTCTTTGCGCAAAATCACTAGGCAGGTGCCGGACGGCCCTAAATTTTTCTGGGCACCGGCATAGATCATGCTGAATTTTTCCATGGGAAGGGGGCGTGAAAAAATATCGGATGACATATCCGCAATAAGAGGAATATTGCCGGTGTCGGGGAAGTGGGCAAACTGGGTCCCCTTAATGGTGTTATTGGAGGTGATGTGGACATATCTTGCACCTTTGCTGAAAGTGATATCTCCAGGAATATATGAAAAGTCCTTATCCTCGGAAGAGGCCACGACCACATGTTTTTTATTCTGAATTTTTGCCTCTTTAATGGCTTTGGTGGACCAGGTGCCGGTGTTGACATAATCGGCACTTTGATCCCCGGAAAGAAAATTCATGGGAATCATGGCAAACTGTAAAGATGCCCCGCCCTGGATAAAAAGGACATGGTATTGGTCATCCAGGCCTAAAAGGCGTTTGGCCCGTTCTACGGCATCATTGATCACATCATCAAAATAAGAAGATCTGTGGCTGATTTCTGTGATGGACATGCCTGAATTATTGAAATTCAGGAAAGAGGCCTGAATTTCTTTAAGGACCGGCAGAGGCAG
>QKDP01000223.1 GCA_003252055.1 Desulfobacter postgatei
GCAGATCCAGCCTTGTCCCTGTTCCATGATTTTGATTTTTTCTTTCATGGCAGCCTATTTTATCCCATTCCGGGCCGGGGGTCAAAAGGCAATGAAGGGCAGGGACAACTGCGGAATTTCAGGTGGGTGCCGTACCCGGTGCCGGACAGGATCACATCGGCCATGAACCGGGGTGAACGGTATTTTGTCGGGGACTTGTCCGAATTTCGCCCGAACTTGCGTTTAAAATTGAGTATGAATTCCATTTAGAGAAATCGGCCCATAAATTTTTCCCGATCGGGAAAAAGTCACATGAACTTAGTACCGATCTCCGTAAATATGTCCTTGGTTTCAGATTAATTTTCTCACTAATTTCCTGAAACTGGCTTAATCTAACCAGTGACGTATTTGCGGCGTAGTGTACTTCGCGCGCTAAGTTCATCCGAAGAGAATGTTCAAATCCTATTGAGGATTCAAGAAAGTTTTTCAATCTGGTTCTGTTCAATGGATTAATCGGTAATGCCGATGGCTACGCGAAAAATATTTCGCTGCTGCATAATGAGAATGGGACAACACTTGCGCTATTCTATGATAATAGTTAAATTTTAGTGTCTGTGCAGAAATAAGAATTTTTGTTCAAGGTCAAGGCGGATGAAAATTTTAACCACAGGCATATTGGCTATATCCCGAGGATTAAAATTTTCATCCAACGAAGAAATTGGGCACAAAGGCTATTTCTGGCTGGGCACTAACTTAAGGGGCCGGTAATCAGTGGACATCATTTCAACCATCATACCAATATTCATTATTATCTTTCTGGGTATATTTGCCCGGCATAAAGGCTTTTTATCCCGGGATTTTTTACACCAGGCCAATCGTCTTGTTTACTACATTGCCATCCCCGCCATGATTTTCAGCGCCATTGCCAAATCTTCTTTGAAGACCCAATTTCATCCGGGGGTAATCCTGATCACGCTTGCAACCGTGTGTCTTATTGTGCCGGCAGCCTGGCTGGCGGCACGCACCATAAACATTGCACCATCATCAAAGGGCACCTTTATCCACTGTGCCTTTCACGGCAATCTGGGGTATATCGGCCTTGCCGTGGCCTTTTATTACCTGGGGCACGCGGGCCTTGTCAAGGCAGCCATTATTGCAGGCTTTGTCATGATCCTGCAAAATGTCCTGGCTGTGGCCGTGCTCCAGTTTTACAGCCGGGATGCCGGCAGCAGAACAAGCCTGACGGCAACCCTGGGCTCTGCCGTGACCAACCCTGTGATCCTGTCTGCCCTGGCAGGTATTGTGTATTCCCTTTTGGGACTGCCCCTGCCGGTGATCCTGGACCGGTCGCTTACCATTCTTAAAGGGATGGCGCTGCCCATGGCACTGCTGGTGATCGGGGCCTCTCTCTCCTTTGAAAAAATCAGGCTTGTCTTTCCTTCGGTGGTGGTGACGTCGGTATTAAAGCTTCTGGTGATGCCTGCCATGGGATTTGTTCTGTTTAAACTGTTTGGGATATCTGCGTCGGATTTTATTCCGGGCCTGATTATTCTTGCCGCGCCCTCGGCTACCCTGGTCTATATCATGGCAGAACAGATCGGCGGGGATCCGGATCTTGCCGTGGCTGCCATCTCTATCTCTACGCTTGTGTCCGGGCTTACTTACGGCATATGGCTGAGCGTGGGATAGCCAAAATCCTGACCTAATAGTTGGGATCAAGATTGAAAATTTATAATTTCAGCTCTCCGGGGATGGTGCACACCGGGATGGGTTCCATTTTATGCCGGTTGGCCCGGTTGAATTTCCGGTATAGTTCCAGAATATCTTTCTGATGATCTGTTATATTCTGGCTTTTGTCACCAGCTTCATACCCCATGGCCCATTCCAGCTCCTCATAGGACGCGCCGATCTGGCTTTCGTCCGTACGGTTGTCTTCCCAAAGCCCGTCGGTTGGCCGGGCTGACAGTATATCCCGGCTTATACCAAGATAGCGGCCTAGGGCATACACTTCGGTTTTCATCAAGTCTGCAATGGGGGATATGTCCACGCCGCCGTCCCCGTATTTGGTGTAAAATCCCACGCCGAAATCCTCCACCTTGTTGCCGGTGCCGGCCACGAGCATGCGGTGGTGGGAAGAAAATGAATACAGGGTGATCATGCGAAGTCTGGCCCGGGTATTGGCCATGGTCAATCCGTCCTGGATATCACCGGGCAACGTGGTTTTTATTTGTTCAAACACCGGTGTCAGGTCAACATCATGGCCTGTAACATTGTCATAGGTTTTGGACAGCCAGGCAATGTGCTCGCTGGACCGGGAGACTTGGTCCGATGCCTGGTGGATGGGCATGTTCAGGACGATTACGGGGTAACCGGTCCTTGCGCATAAAGTTGATGTGACAGCGGAATCAATCCCGCCGGATACGCCGACGGTGAATCCCTTTAATCCGGATGCGTCAACATAGTCTTTCAGCCAGTTGATGATGTGGGCAGTCACTTTTTCTGCGTTCATATTTTTTCCTTATATGGATGGGGTACATGGATTTCCAAATCCCGGCAGGAAAACTGCCGGGTGTATTCATACAGGATGATGGAGGCGGCCACGCTGACATTCAGGCTCTG
The DNA here is from genome assembly GCA_003252055.1 of Desulfobacter postgatei. Lineage (GTDB taxonomy): Bacteria > Desulfobacterota > Desulfobacteria > Desulfobacterales > Desulfobacteraceae > Desulfobacter > Desulfobacter postgatei_B. The sequence goes on from QKDP01000223.1 coordinate 2,599, forward strand.
GGATCGCCCGTACTGGGGAATGGTCAGCCGTTTTACTTCAGGGAACAGATCCGGTTCAAAGCTGATACCGAACTCCTCATGGCCGAATACAAAAGCACTTTTTTCAGGCAGGTCCACATCCATCACCGGATCTCCCTGGCCCGGTTCAAGTATAAACGGGGTGTATCCCCTTTCAAGAAGTTCTGCGTAACAGGAGATGAACCGGCTGTGGAATTTTGCCGGCACATATTTGAATGCGCCCCTGGCCGGCGCCGGATCAAAGAAATCCGTACCGATAAGATGGACCTCATGGCAACCAAAGGCTTCTGAGCTTCTGAATATCTTGCCGATGTTAAAGGTGGGTTTCAGCCCATCCAGAACAATGATACATTTGTGAATACCCGGAGTGGCCAGCCGGTTTTTATTCCGGTGACGGCGAAATCGGCGCCTTGCCTCTTCCTTTGCCTCCTTGATCATCATTCTTGCTTTATAAGAGCCCATGCCCCTCCCTTCCAGTTAGAAATAGCCTTTTTGCCCAATTGTGAGCGGAGCTCTTCTTCGAACCCGTGTTAGATGAAAATTTTAATCCTCGGAATATTATGTATATGCCTATGGTTAAAATTTTCATCCGCCTTGAACTTGAACAAAAATTCTTATTTCTGGATGGATACTATTTACGTTTCAAGTATTTTGTATACACCCTTGCCGTGAAAATTGCAAAATTGTTTAATTGTCGTTTTTTCGAGGCCCTAAAATCGCCATGGTCAGGCGGGACGAGCAGATCAGTTCTCCTTGATCGTTTTTAATGTCAATGTCCCACACCTGGGTGGTCCTTCCCAGGTGTAACGGTGTGGTCCGGCCCGTGACCCGGCCTCGGGATATGCTTTTAATGTGATTGGCTTTGATTTCAAGGCCCACGCTGAAATATCCTTCCTCAAGGGTCATCTGGGAGGCGCAACTGCCAAGGGTTTCGGCCAGGACCACCGAGGCACCCCCGTGGAGGATGCCCATGGGTTGATGGGTGCGTTCGTCCACGGGCATGGATGCGGTCAGGAAGTCCTCTCCTTTTTCTTCAAACGTAATATCCAGGAGACCCATCAGTGTATTTTCCCTGAACTGGTTCATATCATTAATAGTGAACTCTTTTTTCCAGATCATGTTCTGTCCTTAATTCCGTTACTTCATCTCGTAAGTAAATTTATCCATGAGCTTCACATCACCGAGTACCGCCTTGGTGATGATGGTATAAATGCCTTGCTTCTTCATGTCCGCCGTGATGCCGAATCCCTCACTCATGAACATGGCCATGATTTTTTGGCTGTTGCCTTCACTGTCTTTGATCATGAAACCAACTTTGCCTTCCAGAACCTTCTGATGATCTTTATTCATGATATAGACCATGATGTGATGGGGTTTGTCCATATCCTTTTTTTGCTGTTCCCGAAGGTCCATCAGGTAGTAAGAGAGCATGTACCCGTCCACTGTAGACTTGTGGATGAGTTCGCCTACTTTTTCCGATTCGTCCATATCGTGTCCTTCCATGCTAAAGGCGGTTCCGGTTATTATAAGGACGGCAATCATCAGGGTTAAAAGTGAAATTAAAGTTTTTTTCATGGAAAAGCTCCTTTTATTATTTTTGTTTTTTATTTAACTCCCAGTTTTTCCACAGATAGTAGATCACTGGGATGATAATCAATGTCATGATGGTAGATGAGACCAGGCCTCCCACCATGGGGGCGGCAATGCGTTTCATAATCTGGCTTCCTGCGCCGCTGCCGTACATCACCGGCAAAAGTCCGATCAGGGTAGTGGCAACGGTCATGATCTTGGGCCGAACCCTGTCCACCGCCCCTTCAACAATGCCTTCCTGGAGATCGGACCGGGTATTCATCTGAAACTTGTCTGACCTTCGTTTGAAGACTTCATCAAGATAAACCAGCATAACAATGCCGGTCTCCGTGGCCAGGCCTGCCAGGGCGATGAAGCCAACCCCCACTGCCACGGACAGGTTATACCCCAGAAGATAGATCAGCCAAAAGCCCCCCAGGAGGGCAAAGGGAAGACTTGCCATGACGATGACCACCTCAATGAGGTTGCCGAAATGGATATAGAGGAGGATGAAGATCACCAGCAGGGTGGCCGGGATGATTATATTGAGGGTTTTTCTGGCCTTTTCCATATATTCATACTGGCCGGACCAGACCAGGGAATACCCGGCAGGCAGATCAATGTTTTCATCCACCAGGGCCTTGGCCTGATTTACGTAGGTGCCGATATCCACGCCCTTGATATCCACAAAAACCCAGGCGCTTCGCTTTGAATTTTCACTCTTGATGCCGGCAGGCCCCTTTTTGATGCTGATGTCGGCAAGCTGGGTCAACGGGATCTGGGCACCGGACGGTGTGGGCACCATTACCCGGCGCAGTTCTTCAAGGTTATCCCTGAACTTCCGGTTGTACCGCAGGTTCACCGGATACCGCTCCAGCCCCTCAACGGTATAGGTAACGTTCATACCGCCGATGGCAGTCTTGATAATATCCTGAACATCGGCGATTTGAAGGCCGTACCGGGCGATCTCCCATCGCCGGATATTGAAATCCAGGTAATTGCCGCCGGTTACCCGCTCTGAAAATACGGACAACGTCCCTTCCTTGTCCCGGAGCATGGCTTCAATTTTCTCGCCGATGCCGGCGAGTACCCCAAGGTCAGGCCCCTTGATCTTGATGGGGGTCTTAATCCCGGTGGAGAGCATGTCGATACGGGTTTTGATGGGCATGGTCCAGGCATTGGTCAACCCTGGGAACTTGACCGCCTGTTCCAGGTCGTCAACCAGCTCCTGCATGGTGATATATCGTTCTTCAGGCAGCAGCCAGGCAAAGGGGGCTTTGATCAGGGCCGGCCATCCGGAGAAGAACCGGTCAATTTTCTTTTTGCGCCACTCGTGGATCACCTCTCCTTTTACCTGTTCCGGCCATACCCATGCGAAGGGTTTTTTCAGCCACATCGGCCATGAGGAGAAGAACCGCTCCTTGGAGATCATCTCATACTCGACTTCAGGCCGCAGCATGATCACGGTCTCGATCATGGACAGAGGCGCCGGGTCTGTAGAGGTTTCCGCCCGTCCGATCTTCCCCATGGTGCTTTTGACCTCGGGAAACCGCTGGATGATCTTGTCGGTTTGCTGCAACAGCTCTTTGGCCTTGGTAATGGATATCCCCGGAAGGGTGGTGGGCATATACAAAAGATCTCCTTCGTTCAATGGCGGCATAAATTCACTGCCAAGACGGGCCATGGGATACCAGGTCACCGCAATTGCTGCCAGGGCGATGAGGATTGTAACTTTTCGCCATTTTAATACCAGTTTGATCATGGGCAGATAAATCCTGATCAGGAACCGGTTCAAGGGATTTTTCCTCTCTGGAAGAATTTTTTGGGGAGAAAAGCAGATCCATAGCAACAGAGACAGAATCAGGGCAAGCACCAGACTCAGGTCCGGCAGCCTAACCCCGGCCACACCCAATGCCGTCACCAACAGAGGCGGCCCTGCCATGGTCAGGACCCATATTTTGACCTTTTTAGATCTGGAAAGCCCGGGATCAATGGGATGTTCTTTTACAAAAAATGTCA
>QKDP01000126.1 GCA_003252055.1 Desulfobacter postgatei
GATTCATCCTTGAACAACCGTTTTTCCATTGGCAGCCTGGATATTGAAACCATTTCCACGTCCCATTGCCAGGACAGCATGGGATATAGGTTTACAGAAAATGGGAAAACATTTGTGTTTCTTACGGACAATGAACTGGGAGATACCCATTCCCAGGGCAAAAGCGTTGAAGAATACATCGACTTCTCAAAAGATGCGGATGTACTGTTCCATGACACCGAGTACACCGATGATGAATACCTGGATAAAATAGGGTGGGGACACTCCTGCCTGTCCGATGTTCTGGATTTAAGCGCCAGGGCGGCAGTGAGCCAGCTCGGCCTGATCCATATCAACCAGGACAGAACCGATGACCAGGTGGATGCCATGGTTGACCTGTGCCGCCGGTTTTTTACGAATAATCACCTTTCCACCTCCTGTTATGCCGTTTCTGCGGATTTTGAAATCTTTTTATAGGCCTGATATGAAACCGGGCAGTCTTTTCTATTTTTAATTATGTTACGTTTTTTTGTGTCAATCCTGCAGCGCTTTTCCCCAAAAACCTGGGAGGCGATTAAAAATTTTTCCCACCCCCGGGTGGTCACCATGCTCTTTTTCGGGTTCAGCGCAGGGCTTCCCATTCTGCTGATTTTTTCCTCCCTGTCCCTATGGCTTCGTGAGGCCGGGGTTGAACGTTCGGCGGTTACTTTTTTTTCCTGGGCCGCCCTCGGGTATTCCTTTAAATTTATCTGGGCGCCTTTGGTGGATCAGATGCCCATTCCCGTGATGACCCGGGGGCTTGGCCGTCGCAGGGCCTGGATACTTCTGGCCCAGATCTGCATTGCCGCAGCTATCTTTGCCATGTCTATGATTGATCCGGCAAAGACAGAGAACTGTTTATCTTTGATGGCTTTGGCAGCCGTGGCCCTGGGCTTTTCTTCTGCCACCCAGGACATCGCCATTGACGCCTACCGCATTGAATCGGCAGGCGAAGAACTCCAGGCCTTGATGGCTTCGGTATATATTGCCGGATACCGGATTGGGATGCTGGCCGCAGGTGCAGGCGCCTTGTTTATCGCCCAGATCCAAGGTTCGTCCCCGGGGGCCTATGATTACACGGCCTGGCGCACGGCCTACCAGATCATGGCCGGGCTGATGGCCATTGGTATGATCACGGTGTTTGTGATTAAAGAACCTGAAATAACGGACAAAGAAGCAAATTGCGTGCGGACTATGGATCATGCCCGGTTTTTTATTCTTTTTTTAGTTTCTGCCGCAGCCTTTGTGGGATGGTTCTATCTTTCGTCCGATAGATCCTTTGGGATTGCATCAACGTTAAAAGAACAGGTGATCTCTGTTGTGAAGAACCCTTCTGCCGCCGGATTTATAATTGAAACCGCACGGCTTGCAGGAGGCCTCTGTGCAGCGCTTCTGGCCGCACGGGTGATGGTGGCCCTGAAGGTGGCGGACATGGAAATGATCCGGTCCGCCTATGTTGAACCGGTGTCGGATTTTTTTTCCCGGTACGGCGCAGGCCTGGCCTGGCTGCTTCTCGCGCTTATCGGCCTGTACCGGATTTCGGACATTGTTTTAGGTGTTATTTCCAATGTCTTTTACCAGGACATGGGATTTTCAAAAATTCACATCGCAAGCATTGTAAAAACATTCGGACTGTTCATGACCATTGCCGGCGGTTTTCTGGGGGGCACTCTGTCCATTCAGTTCGGGGTGATGCGCATTCTATTTGCCGGGGCATTGCTGTCAGCGCTTACAAACCTTTTGTTTGTTCTCATGGCCTGGACCGGTCCGGCCCTGCCCATGCTCTACCTTGTGATTTCCGCGGACAACCTGGCAGGCGGCCTGGCCGGCGCTGCATTTGTGGCCTTTTTATCCAGTCTGACCAATGTCCGGTTCACCGCCATTCAATATGCCGTATTTTCGTCATTAATGACCCTTGTGCCAAAGGTGTTTTCAGGATATTCCGGGACCCTGGTGGACCAACTGGGATACCCTGTATTTTTCACCGTGACCGCTGTGATGGGTATCCCAGTTCTCATTTTAATCCTGATCTGCGGGGCTCGACTGCAAATCAAGGAAGCAAAAAGCCGGCTTAACCTTTAAGGCAGGGTTTGCGCGCTGCAGCCACCTCGTCCAGCCGGGTCACCTTAGGAAGATGGGGCGCTGATTTCAGGTTATCAGGGTTGGAAGCGGCCTCTTTAACAATGTTTTTTACTGCTTCGATGAACTGGTCTATATCATCTTTGGATTCGGTTTCCGTGGGCTCTACCATAAAGGCTGCATCCACCACCAGGGGAAAATATACTGTTGGGGGGTGAAACCCGTAATCCAGAAGACGCTTGGCCATATCCATGGTACTGATATGGTGCCCCTGAACGCTTTTGTCGGTAAATACACATTCGTGCATGCAGGGTCGGTCATAGGGCAGATCCAGGGTGGTTTTAAGGCTTTCCTTGATGTAGTTGGCATTGAGCACGGCAAGCTGGGAGGCACGCTTCAGACCGTCTGCCCCCATGGACAGAATATAGGCAAAGGCCCTGACCATGACGCCGAAATGGCCATAAAAAGTGTGCATCCGGCCAATGGTGTCGGGGCAATTTGTAATAAATGAATAGGTATTGTTTTCCTTTTGAATCCTTGGCACAGGAAGGAAGGGACTCAGCTGTCGGGTCACGGCCACCGGCCCGGAACCGGGTCCGCCCCCGCCATGGGGGGTGGAAAAGGTTTTGTGAAGATTTAAGTGGAGCACATCAATGCCAAGCTCGCCGGGCTTGATGATCCCCATGACGGCATTCATGTTGGCGCCGTCGCCATAAACAAGGCCGCCCTTGGCATGGACGATGTCACAGACCTCTTTGATGTTTTCCTCGAACAGGCCAAGGGTGTTGGGGTTGGTGATCATGATGCCTGCGGTATCTTCATCCATGGCCACGGCAACGGTCCGGGGCTCCAGGATCCCTTTGGGACCTGATTTGATATTCACGGACTGATAACCGCAAAGGGTTGCGGACGCAGGGTTGGTGCCATGGGCCGTGTCCGGGATCAGGATCTTTGAACGCTGTTTTCCCTGCTTGGCATGCCAGGCATGGATCATGAGCATGCCGGTGAGTTCCCCATGGGCCCCGGCCGCGGGCTGTAAGGTGACGGCGGGAAATCCCGTGATCTCCCCGAGCAGTTGCTCCAGCTCGTACATCAGTTTTAATGCCCCCTGGGAAAATTCATCCCCGGCCAGGGGGTGGGCAGCGGCAAACCCTTTACGGGCTGCCTGGACCTCATTGGTTTTTGGATTGTATTTCATGGTGCAGGACCCCAGGGGATACATGCCTGAATCTATACAAAAATTCCATTGGGACAATCGGGTAAAATGGCGGACGACATCCAGTTCAGATAATTGCGGAAGTTCCGGTGCATCATCCGTAAGTGCCGGATCAAGATCTACACTTGGCACATCACTTTTGGGGATGGAGATGCCACATCTTCCTTCCCGGCTTTTCTCCCACAGTTCAGGTTCGTTAAATATGAGACCGGTTGTGCCTGGCTGTGTCATGATTGCACCTCCTTTGCCAAAAGGTCCATGGCCTGTCTGGACACGGTTTCCGTGGCACAGAAAAGATAATGGTCTGTCATTTCAGGGTAATAGGATTCAAGGGGGACGCCGGCAAACAAATTGTGTTTTTCGGCCAGTTCCCGTCGTTTGTCCGCAAATCCGGCAGGGGCTTTAAGAACAAATTCATTGAAAAAGGCACTGTTATAAACAGACTTAAACCCGGATCCAACCAGCGTGTTTTTCAGGTAAACGGCCTTGTCGTGATTGAGCCGGGCAATTTCCCTGATACCGGTTTTTCCAGCCGTTGCCATGTATACGGCTGCGGTCATGGCGTTGAGTCCGTTATTTGAGCAGATATTGGAAGAGGCTTTTTCCCTGCGGATATGCTGCTCTCTGGTAGCAAGGGTCAGTACATACCCCCTTTGGCCGTTAGCATCGGTGGTTTTTCCCACAAACCGGCCGGGAAGGTTTCTCATCATTTTCTGTGTGCCTGCTAAAAGACCGAGTCCCGGCCCACCAAAACTTTTGGTCATGCCAAGACTTTGGCCTTCCCCTGCCACAAGATCGGCCCCCAAGCGTCCCGGACTTTTCAGCAGCCCATGGGCCAAAGCCTCGGTGAATGAGGTAATCAATAGGCAATTTTTTTCATCGGCACAGGCCCTGAAATTCCCAAGATCTTCTATGTTTCCAAGAAAGTTGGGAGACTGAACCGCGACCCCTGCAATGTCATCCATGGATTTAAAGGCAGCCATATCCGTCAGGCCGTTTTTATCTGCCGGTATTTCAACCATTTCATATCCGGATGGACCAAGATAGGTCTTCATGATATGGCGATGGGAGGGATGAATAAGACTCGATACGGCGATTTTAGTTGCGTTTTTTGATTTGCGCAGGGCTATAAGCGCGCATTCTGCCAGGGCAGTACCACCATCGTAATGGGACGCCGTGGCAATATCCATACCCAAAAGCGCTGTGATCATGGTTTGAAATTCATAGATACCCTGCAAGGTGCCCTGGCTCACCTCGGGCTGGTAAGGGGTGTAGGCCGTCATAAATTCGGACCTGGAAATAAGGTAGGGCACAATGGCAGGAATATAGTGGTCGTAGGAACCGCCTCCCATCAGGCATGTACATGATCCGCATGCCGCATTTTGAGAGGAAAGCTTTTCCATTGCTGCATTTAATTCCCATTCGCTTAACGCCTCCGGCAGGTTCAATCCGGTTTTTGTTTTCGCAGAATCGGGTATGGTTTCAAATAGCTGATTCAGATCGGCGTGGCCGGTTACAGCCAGCATCTGGTCGATGTCCTGTCTGGTATGCGGCAGATAACGCATGGCATTTATCCTTTCAGCATTTCTATATATGCGGCCTGGTCTTTAAGGTTGTCCATTTCGGACAGATCCCGGGGTTTAATTTTAACAAGCCAGCCATTGTTATAGCAGTCGGTGTTGACAAGCTCCGGTGCATCTTCAAGTTCTGCATTCACCTCAACGATTTCACCTGCAATGGGAAGAAAAATTTCAGATACCGCTTTAACAGACTCCACACTGCCAAACTCGTCTCCCTGCTCAAAGGAGTCTCCAATTTCCGGCATTTCCACATAAACAATTTCGCCAAGCTGGTCCTGGGCATAGTCAGAAATGCCCACACTGACCAGATCTCCTTCAACTTTTGCCCATTCATGGTCATCGGTGTACTTGACATCTGATGGGAAATTAAGTTCTTCTATTGGTTTCATATCGGCTCCTTTTTTTATATCGGCTCCTTTTTTTTATTATTTTTATGGTCAAGCTATTTAATGTTTGGACGAAAAGTTGCCCAGATGCAAGGCGCAGATGGGTGAGTTTGCGTCCAAACACTATTGAAAGTTTTTGATTGCAAGCCTTGCTGTCCTATCCGGCCGAATGTCGGAAACAAGCCGGACCCCGATTTTACGTTTGCCTTCGACAAGGGTCAGCCGGGTCCCCATGTCAAGGGGGTGGTTTACCATGACAAATCCGCAGGCAAGCCCCTTTATTTGGACATCCGGGGGCAGGTTCGGCGTATTGATGCTGACGATTCTGTTTTCATACCAGAAGATCCCCATGTCCGTTGCGCAAGTCAGCACCCTTCCGATATCTTTGCCCTGCTCGGTCAGCACCCGGGCAGCATCACCTGCTGCCACCTTTCTTAAAGAGTCACCGGCAAAAGCATAGGTAAAGGCTTTCTGGTCCTGATCCATAAGGCTTTGGGCTCCTAAAAATGTCTTGGTAAACTGCCGGGTACCGGTTTTAAAGGGCAGGGCAAACTCCCAGGGATGGTTGATAAAGGGGAAATGCCCAATGTCCTGGTGGGACAGGGGAAGGCATGCACCGGCTCTTAAGGAGTCCCGGGCACCAAGACCGCATGGTATCAGGTCATAAGGCTTGCCGGCTCCCAAAAGATCACACCATAGTTTTTCAACTTTATTGGGTGCAATGAAAATTTCAAAACCAAATTCACCTGTGTACCCGGTCCTTGATACAATTACAGGGGTACCATCCACAAGTCTTACCCCATCAGGGGCGTCAGGGTCCAAATCGCCTTTGAAGGAAAAGTAGGGCATTGTGCCAAAAACGTTTTCTTTGTCCCTGATCAGGCCTGACACGATTTTCAAGGCATTTTTTCCCTGAACATCCAGTTTGGCAATCTGATCTGATAAATCATTAATCTCAAGGAACTTTCCGTCACTGTGCTCGGTTAGGTGGCCGGTAATCAATGCTCCCATGCCTGCATTGACACAGACCATGAAGCTGACATCAGAAATTTTATAAACAATAGCATCATCAATGCAATGTCCCAGATCATCTAAAAATGCGCCGTAAACACACCTGCCCAATGACAGGTCATTGATCTGTCTTGTGAAGCAGAAATCAAGCAGGACAGGGGCGTCTTTTCCCTTTACCCGGATACAGTCCATATGGGATGTGTCAAACATGCCTGCGGATTTAAGCACGGCAAGATGCTCATTTTTAACCCCTTTATCATACCATAGCGGCATGTCAAATCCGCCGAAATCAGCCATATTGGCTCCGGCATTCCTGTGCCATGCATTTAATGGTGTTTTTTTTAGATTATTGGTCATGACAAAATCCCTTTTTTACGATCAAGTTTAAAAAATATACGGCACCTTCAGGTTATATGATTTGTAAACCACAAAAGTTTCAACGGAATCTATTCCGTCAATTTTTGAAATTTCACTGGTGTAAAATTCAAGCAGATCAAATCCTTCTTTGAATAAAACCATCACCATGAGATCATAACGTCCTGTGACCACGGACACGGAAACAACACCTTTCAGGCGGCTGATCTCCTCTCCTTTTTCCACCAGATTTGTCTCAGACAGCTTAATGCCCACAATTACACTTCTATGACCCGGCAGCATGGCCGGGTCCACAAGTCCGCAGAACTCAAGCACACCTTCTTCCTGAAGCTTAAGGACCCTGGCCCGTACGGTATTTTCAGTAATACCCAGCTTATCGGCTATTTTTTTGAAGGGTTTTTTACCTTCTTTGAGTTCTCTGATAATATTGATATTGGTATCATCAATTTTCATTTTTTTCTTTTTTTTTATAAGAAAGTCTGTGTAACCTGCACAGGTCTTTCAACTTTCGTTGTGGGCTGACCCACGGTGAAAAACCAGGTCAGCCCGTGGCTGTTATTGAGTATGTTATTTTACCACAAAGAACACGAAGTTCACGAAGATATTAGAGTATTAAACTTCGTGTTCTTCGTGAACTCCGTGGTTTAAATCTGAAAGTATCTTAACTTTATGATATTGAGGATATGGAGTCAAATATAAAGTTTAAAATTTTTAAGAATTTTTAAAAAAAAATGGAAAAAATTTATGAAAGCATATATATTTTATTTGAATTCTAATCTAATTTGCAATTATTTATGATCAGTATTTACGAGGATGCATATGGCTGAAAATATCACCATCATCGGTGCAGGTCCCGGTGGTTACGTTGCCGCGCTGAGAGCAGCCGGACTTGGGGCCCAGGTAACCTTAATTGAAAAAGAAAATCTTGGGGGAACATGCCTTAATCATGGCTGTATTCCGTCTAAGATAATAAAAAATTCTGCAGACCTGCTGCTCAATTGTCTTAAGGCCGGCAGTATGGGAATTAAGATTTCAGGTACAGTCAGCCCTGATATCCGTGCCATGATGCAACGAAAGGAGAAACTGCTTGAAAGCCAGAGGAAAGGGCTTGCAGGACTTCTGAAAAAGGCGGGGGTAAACGTTATAATGGGTCGGGCGAAAATCGTCTCTCCGGGAAAAGTTGCGGTGGTATCTGACCGGGGACAGCCCGTACCGGTGGCTTATGACAAGTTGATCATTGCAGTCGGCACAGTACCTATGAACGTTTCGGATTTTCCCTTTGACCATGAAAAAATTCTGTCTTCCAATGATATCCTGTCACTGAATTACATCCCAAAGTCTTTAACTGTTGTGGGCGGCGGGGTAATTGGGTGTGAATTCGCGTTTATATTCAGTGCTCTTGGCTGTCAGGTGACCATTGTTGAAGCCATGGACAGGGTACTTCCCTTACCGGGCGTGGATGCGTCCTGTTCAAAGCTGCTGTTGCGTGAAATGAAGAAACGAAAGATTAAAGTGCTTACGGACACCATAGTGACACGGGCTGAATGCAAAAGTGATGGTCTTGATATTTTTCTGGATGTCAGTCCATTCACCCAACCCGCCGGAAAATTGAAAACACAAATTGTTCAATCCGATGTCATGGCCGTGTGTATTGGCAGATGTTCTTTGGCAAAAGAACTGGGCCTTGAAAATATCGGCCTTGAAACGGACAGATCCGGATGGATTGCCGTGAATGAATATATGCAAACCCGTGTTGATAACGTTTATGCCATCGGTGATATTCTCGGCCCTGACCATGTGATGCTGGCCCATGTGGCATACCATGAAGGTCTTGTCGCGGCAGTTAACGCCTGTGGGCAAAAAGAGGCGCCCCTAACCGCCATGTCATATGATGCTGTGCCCGCAGCCATTTTTACCATGCCTGAAATAGGCACGGTTGGATTAACAGAAAAACAGGCCCGGGAACAGGGCATTGACATTGAAACGGCAGTTGTAAATTTCAGGGTGCTGGGAAAAGCCCATGCTATTGACCAGATTGCAGGAGAGGCAAAGATGATAGTGGAAAAGTCGTCAGGCAAAGTGCTTGGGGTCCATATGACAGGCCCCCATGCAACCGATTTGATTGCCGAAGCCACCCTGGCCATTCGCAAGGGGCTTACTGCAAAGGATCTTGCACACACCATCCATGC
>QKDP01000151.1 GCA_003252055.1 Desulfobacter postgatei
AAAAATTGCAACTGCCTTGATGCCGCAAGGCCGCCTGGTCATTCGGGACCATGTAATGGAAAAAGACAGAACAGCACCTCAATCCGGTGCCATATTTGCCATAAACATGTTGGTCGTGACCCCTGGGGGCGGCACATACACCTTTGAGGAAATTAAAGCCGGCCTGGTTCAGGCAGGTTTTAAAAATATCCGGGTCGTTCAGGAAAAGGATCATATGATGGGGTTAATTGAAGCCTTTTGTCCATAAAAAACAGGTGTCGGCCTAATCCTGTGCCGCAGGCTTGAACTCAAAGGGCTTGTCGGACAGGGCCAGGGAAAAGGCAAACCCTATGGCTAAGAGGATAGCACCACCGACGTAGGTATAGACACCGGGGTTGGCAGGGAAGCGGTCACGGATAATGGCGGCTAGCTGGGGGCCGATGATCCCGCCAGCAGACCAGCCGGTGAGAATGACGCCATAGACCACGGGCATCCGGACCGGACCGAATACATCCAGAACAAAGGCCGGCATGGCGCCGAATCCGCCGCCATAACAGAGCAATACATAGCAGACCAGAGCCCCGAAGATCCATGGCGATTTGATGTAAATGAGAGCGATGAATACAACGATCTGGCTGCCCACCAGCAGGCGAAAAGCATTGGTCCGGCCGACCTTGTCGGACAGGCTGCCCCAGAAAAAGCGGCCCACACCGTTAAACACGGAACTGACCGCGATCAACGTGGCTCCGGCTCCGGCCAGGGCTGCTGCCAGGACTGCCGGGTCAGCATATTTCACCGCATAGGAATTCCTCAGCAAAGCCTGCATCATAGGCGACTGAAAACCGATAAACATGATGCCGGCGGAAACGTTACAGGTCAGCACCATCCACATCATGAAAAATTTTGCAGACAGGACGCACTGCCTGCCTCTTACTGCTGCACCGGCCGTGCTCTGGTTTAAACCCGCAGTCTGTGCCGGGGTGCAGCCCGCGGGGATAAATCCGTCGGGCGGGTTGACCAGGTTATAACCGGCAGGCAGGGTCAGAACCAGCATGACAATGCCGATCCAGAAAAAAACCTGTACCAGATTATGGTCAAAGCGGGTCATGAGGATGGGAGCAATGAGCTTGGACATGACCAAGGCGCCGAAGCCAAAGCCCATGACCACCATACCCGTGACAAAACCCTTTTTGTCGGGAAACCACTTGGCTACCGTAGCCACCGGGGTGACGTAACCCAGGCCGAGCCCGGCACCGCCGATAAAGCCGTAACCGATGTAAAGCAGAACCAGATTGTGCATGCCCAGGGCCAGGGCCGCGACCAGATATCCTGCGCCAAACAGCCCTCCCCCGGCCATGGCCAGTTTTCGCGGCCCGACTTTTGACAGGTTCATGCCGCCCCAGGCAGCGGTCAGACCCAGACAGCAGATGGCCGTACTGAAGGTCCAGGCGACCTGGCTGTTGCTCCAGCCGTAGGTGCTGACCAGGGGTTTCTGAAAAAAGCTCCAGGCGTAAACCGTGCCCAGACAGATCTGCAGCAGGGTTCCGAAGATGACGACTCTCCAGCGGTTGGGGGAATTACAGGCATCACTCATTTCATATGTCCAATCCATGGGCCGGCTGGATCCGCCAAGGGATGCCGGAACCGGGCTGGTTTTTCGGTTTCAAACGCGGAGTTTTTCACAAGCTCATCAGGTTGTAGGCAAATTCGGCCGCTTAATCAAGCTCTAATTGCAACCCCCGGATTAAACGCAGAGTTATCTGTGAGACCGAATAACGGTATCTGAGTACCGGCCTTTTAAAACCCGCCCCACAGGATAAACGTCCTCTCCAGACCGCCTGCCCGGACTTTAAACCGGGCTTTTCGGTCCGGTTGAAAAAAACGTGCATTTAATGTCAGAATACACTATTCTTAGCAACTCCAATAAGCAGAGCAACAAATGTAAATGAACAAACGAGGCGTAAATGAGTGAAGAAAGACTAAATAAAATGATTGAAGGCCGGTTTCCCGGACTTTTCTATATGATATCAATTTTTGCTTTGGTTGAAATTGCTATCCTGATGGTATGCCTGTATCTTGCCGCAGATCAGGAGTGGGTCACCATTTATAATCCTGAGAAAAAAATCATATATGAAGGCGTTTACAATCAGATCAGGACCACGGATTTCAAAAGAACATACGGCATCAAAAATTACAAAGAAGAAGGGTATGAAATTATCCGGAAAACCATTGACAGACCATTCCCGACGCGGACCTGGATTGCATTATCGGTCTGCGTGCCGCTGGTACCGATTTTCTTTGTTGTTTTTCTGATCCGGGCTTTTGACGATGTATTTGGCACCAAAAAATCTGAAGAAGAAGATGGGGATGCCAAGGAAGAAACACATTCTGATGAAAATAAAATTTTTGAAGAAACCCGGTTTGAAAAACTGTTTTCCTCCCTCGGCCGGCTGAATATTTACGCACTGGGGGCCATCGTTATGCTTGCGGCCTTTTTTTTCTGGATGGTGCCCGACCTGCTCATTGCAGTAGGCCGAATCAGTGTCCATACCATTCTGCAGCTTAAATGGATCATTCTGGCCCTTGTTGTGGTAGGAGGAATTATTCTGATTCTCAGAACCATTTTTGCTTATAAAACCCGAAAAGAAATCATCCGGCAGCAGACGGAAATCCAAAAATACAGGGACCAGCTTGCCATAACCTCCAGCCTTGAAAGAAAACTGCTGGAGGACAAAAGCATCCTTGATCCGCCGGATCAGCTGCCGGGCCCGCCGCCGGAATAACCCACATGGGCCGCAAGCCCACACCAGATAATGAAACTAAAGACACCAACAATGCAGGGATATCAAAAAAAAAGAGGCGCCAGTAAATGACGCCTCTTTTTTACTTAAATATGGAAAATGTGATTAATGTAGCGTTAAATCCATCAGGGAAGAGTTAATCCACAGATGGGAAAGAATCGCCAGGATGTATCCCAGTGCAATGACAGGCGTCCATTTCAGGTGGGCACCAAAGGTGTAAGTACCCCGTGCGGTTCCCATCAGGCCAACACCGGCGGCGGACCCGATGGACAGGAGCGATCCACCCACACCGGCCGTCAGGGTGACCAGGAGCCACTGGCCGTGGGACATCGTCGGATCCATGGTAAGCACCGCGAACATGACGGGTATATTATCAACGACGGCGGACAGGACACCCACCAGAGAGTTGGCCCAGGTGGGTCCAAGGTTGACATACATCTGGTGTGAGACCAGGCTCAGGTATCCGAACTGAGACAGCCCGCCAACACACAGAATTACGCCGTAGAAAAACAAGAGGGTATCCCACTCGGCCGCTGCAACTCTACTCATCAGGTCAAACTGGACGTGCTCGGAACTGAAGGTATCAGCATCCCGGACAACTTCAATGGCGCCGATCACCTCACCGCTTTCATCTCTTACCGGTGCGGCTGTCATCACCAGATTGGCACCGTTTTCACCGATGGTTGGGAAAAAGCGGGCTGCCCGATGACCGGATTCGAAAAGTTCGCTGGCATGCTGTTTGCTGCCATAGGCCTCTACATACTCTTTTTCAGACGCTTTTTCCAGCACCATATCAACCAGAATTTTTCGTTTTTCAGGCCAGAACGGTGACCAGTGCAGATCGGTGCCGATGCGCTCTCCTGCAGGGACGCCGGTTAACGCCTCCAGCTGATGGTTCCAGTGAGTGACCTTTCCATCGGTACCAATGGCAAAGGCTGGATAATTGATGGACTCCATAATGCCTGAGATGTCTTTCTTGCTTTTCTGGGTCGCCCACATGGGTTTAAAGGGCTCATAACTATGTGAACCCAGGACAGGATCGTATTTAAGGGCATGCCCCTCATGGCGTTTGACGAAGTAAGATAAAAATCCGAGGTACCCCAGCCCCAGCATCATACCGGCTGCC
Organism: Desulfobacter postgatei; assembly: GCA_003252055.1. Classification (GTDB taxonomy): domain Bacteria; phylum Desulfobacterota; class Desulfobacteria; order Desulfobacterales; family Desulfobacteraceae; genus Desulfobacter; species Desulfobacter postgatei_B. Next base: position 3,907 of record QKDP01000151.1, read on the forward strand.
GGCGGCAGGTGCAGAAAGTTATGAAAAGAAACCGCAGTCACAATGGTCAGCAAAAAGAAAATCATCATGGCCACTGCCCCATATTTCATGGTCGCTTTTTCACTGCTCACCTTAACTTCTGATTTTCCTATGGCAAACATCATGATGACGGCCGGCACCAGCCAGGTAATGGCTGACGGGATAAACAGGTCGAAAAATTCAGAGAAAGCCACTTTACCCTTCTGCCAGACCATCAGGGTGGTGATGTCGCCAAAGGGAGAAAAAGCACCACCGGCGTTGGCGGCAACCACAATATTAATGCAGGCCAGTACCACAAATTTTTTATTATCTCCGCCCACGGCCATGGCGACAGCACCCATCAGCAGTGCGGTGGTCAGGTTGTCTGCGACCGGAGAGATGAAAAACGACAGTATGCCCGTGATCCAGTAGATCTTCACCAGGGTAAATCCCCGGCTGACCAGAAATGCCCTGAGACTCTGGAATACCCCTCTTTCGTCAAGGGAGTTGATATAGGTCATGGCCACCAGCAGGAACAAAAGCAGCTCCCCATATTCCAGAAGGCTGTCTTTGATGGCTTCGTGGGCGGTATGCATATCGCCAACCTTGGCATAGGCCAGTGCGACCAGCACCCAGATGATACCTGCGGCCAGCAGGACCGGCTTGCTTTTTCGAAGATGTAATGCCTCTTCAAATGGAACCAGGGCATAGGCCAAAACAAACAGTCCAACGCCCAAATAGCCGTATACCGTCCGTGTGAAATCAACAACTTCCGCGGCGGCTTCATGCCCTCCGCCGGAAGCCAGAACTACTGCCGGCGTCACCAGCAGCATCAACAAGGTCATAAAAAACTTCATTTTTTTCTCCGAAAGGCCCAGTGCCATCCCTGTCTCCTCTTTTGTTTAAGTATATGAGAACAATTCAATCATCCCAACTGTCTATAATTTAGGCAGTTTTCCTTCCTATCTACAACACCTTAATCAGGGAAAAATTCTTATCCGATCACACCTTTAAAGTCAATTGTTTTTTACTATGTATGACACTGCGGTGGTCTTTTGTGCAGGCCTTGTCCGCTTTCTGCTGCTACGGGATTTCACCCCTAAATAGGACCACTGTTACCACCATGAGCCCACCTGCCTGATTCTGCATGTTAGAGAAATCCGGACAGACAGGTCATTGTGGGCAATGAATTCAAGATATTGACAATGTGTTGAATTTTTGAAGATGAGATGTTACAAAGTCATATTCTGTTACATTTTGTAACATTTTTAAAACTTGTAACCAGTTGTTCTCAATAACAGCCATGGGCTGACCTGGTCTATCAGCACCCAGGCCCAACCCACAACAAACAATGAAAGTAATTCAACAACTTATTGTAACTTTCAAAATGCCTTTACAAAAAATTTTTTAGGGAATACGCCCATGTGGTACAAATATGCCATTATCGTATTTCTGATTATCAACCCCATTCTCCTTGTTGTTTCAGGCCCTTTTATCACAGGCTGGGTACTCATTGCCGAATTTATTTTTACCCTGGCTATGGCTCTGAAATGCTATCCGTTACCTTCGGGCGGACTTCTGGCCATTGAAGCCATTATCATCGGCATGGCCAAACCGGAAACCGTTTACCACGAAGCATTGGCCAACTTTGAGGTTATCCTTCTTTTGATGTTTATGGTTGCAGGCATCTTTTTCATGAAGGACTTTCTGCAGTTCACCTTTACCCGAATACTTGTGCGTGTGCAATCTAAAGTGATAATTTCCTTGCTTTTCTGTTTTGCCGGTGCTTTTTTGTCCGCTTTCCTTGATGCGTTAACGGTCACGGCGGTAATCATTGCTGTTGCCTATGGTTTTTATAATGTTTACCACCGTTTTGCCTC
>QKDP01000370.1 GCA_003252055.1 Desulfobacter postgatei
ATTTTTATCCCCCATGCGTCTCCAAGGGGAACGCCTGGGGAAAAAAGCGCATCCTGGAAGCGCCATTTAACGGCCCGGGCATTTGATAATGCCGTGTTTGTGGCTGCTGTTAATCAGGTCGGCAAAAACGAGGCAGGACTTAATTTCCCTGGAATTTCCATGATGGTCGGTCCTGACGGATTTCTGGCAGGTGAAAACATCTCATACGAAAATAAAATGCACACCTATACAATGGACATGTCGGCACTTGAACATATCCGCACCCATAAAATGAGATACTTTCTGCCCAACAGGCGGGCCAATCTCATTGAAGAATAAGTCTGCAGCCTCAATGTTTTAAAGTTGCACCGGCGTTCCACTCGCTATCGGGATCGTTTGTCATTAGGCTGCATCCAGGATAAACATCTTCTTGTCTTTATTCTTTATTGTCCTTTGGTTTTTGCACGCCGGTCAAGTCTTTGACAAGCGCGTTGCGGTTCTGGATATAGGCATTGCGCATGGCTGTATACGGATCTATTGAGGCTTCCTTGAATGCTTCATACTCCCCGATGTGAAATGATATCCAGTTCACCTTTTCAAGCCCCCGCGCCCCCCAGGACAATTCCCAGGGGTGAGCATAATTGATGGGATCGATAAACCAGTCCCCTGCCCTGCCCACGGCATCCCTCAGGGAACTGGGACCCAGAACGGGCAGCATCAGGTAGAATCCATTGCCAATGCCGTATGATCCAAGGGTTTGCCCGAAATCTTCATCCTGAAGCTGGATGCCCACATATTTCTGGGCAAAATCATTCAATCCGCCAAACCCAAGGGTTGTGTTGATAAAAAAGGCGGAGAATTCCATGCCTGCAGCTTCCCCCTTGCCCTGGAGCAGGTTATTGACAAAGCGGATGGGGAAAAACAGGTTGTTAAAAAAATTTTTAACCCCTTTGCGGGCAACGGTGGGAACTACCCGGGCATATCCCTTTGCCAGCGGCTCTAAGCCATACATGTAAAGTTTGTCATTAAAGACGAATACAGCACGGTTAAATCTTTCAAGGGGATCTGCCACCATGGCATGGGTCTGTTGATCAGCCTGATCCTCTTGAAAAATATCCGCTTCAAATCCGTCATCCTCTGCCGTATCTGTCCGGCCGGCTGCACCGGCTGCCTGGTCAGAGCCTGAGGATGCTGTCTGTCCGGTTTGATCGGCTGCGTTACCGGCAACGGCCGGACCTGCAATCAGTGTCAGGATCATAACAATAAGGACCAAATAAGATTTCATAGATATTTCTCCTGGGGTTTTCATCTGTTCATAACTCACTTATCATCTTTAAAAATAAATTTTCTGACCAGAGACTCAATATCCAGGGCAGATTCGGTATTATTAAACGTCTCTTTGTCTTCAAGCATGATATCAGATCCGCCCGGAGAAATGGAAATATATTTTTCGCCGATGATGCCTGCGGTTTTAATGGAGGCAATGCTGTCTTCGCTGAGTTGTATCCCCTGATTGATCCTGAAGGCAACCTTTGCCTCCAGACGCTCTTTGTCCAGCATGATCTCAGAAACATTGCCGATCTCAACACCGGCCATCTCAACGCGGGCACCGTCTTTCAAGCCGCTGACAGAGGTGAAATATGCATACAGCGTATACCCCTTTGGGCTGAACATCGGGACACCGCCCAGGACAACCGTAAGATACCCTGCACACAAAAGGCCGATAAGAACAAAGACGCCGACATATAATTCCTTACTAATTGATTTCATGAACCTGTCCTTATTTTTTTAACGTATCAGACCTCTTTTCCTGAAATAAAGGCCTTTACTGTCTCATTGTCAGTCTGAAAAATCCCATCACTCTTTCCAAAGTAAATAATTTTACCCTGGTCAAGCATGGCCACACGCTGGCATATGGTAAATATCTGCGGGATATCATGGCTGACAATAACAGCGGTAAAGCCGAATTCTTTCTGGTATGTGGAAATCATGGCATGAACACTGTTTTTTCTCACCGGATCGAGCCCTGCCGTGGGCTCGTCAAAAAGCACGGCAATAGGCTCGGTAATCAGAGCCCGGGCAAGGGCCACACGCTTTTTTATCCCTCCGGACAACTGGGCCGGATATTTATGTTCGTGCTTGCTGATCTCCAGCGCCTGCATTTTTTCCTTTACCCGCTGCCGGATATGATCCATGGGCACCTTTTTTTTCTCGGTTAACGGCAGGGCAATGTTTTCCCACACCGTTAAGAAATCAAACAGGGCATTGTCCTGGAACATATAGGATATCTGTTTATAAAACCGGTGTTTTTGAATCTTATCCATCTGATCGGTGGGCAAACCGTTCACGCAGACCTGACCTGAATCAGGTTGCATAAGTCCGATGATATGTTTGAGCAAAACAGATTTTCCGGTACCGCTTTTACCGATTACGCAGGTCACCATACCCTTTTCAATGGAAAGATTGACCCCGTCAAGCACATGATTACCGGAAAAATTTTTGTGAATATCTATCAGTTCAATGAAGGGCTTATCCATGATTAAACCAGAAAAAAGGTGATGATATAATCTGAAACCAGAATAAGGATACAGGAATTGACAACCGCATCGGTGGTGGCCAAGGACACGCTTTTAGCACCCTTCCCTGCCTGGCCCCCTGAAATATGGGCAAAAAAGCCCTTGTAACAGCACATGGTTGTGACAAGCATGCCAAAGACCAGGGCTTTGACAAACCCGCCGGCGACATCGGCAAGGTCAATGCTTCGGATCACTCTGTCCATGTATATATATCGGTTAACACCCAGCATTACGACGCCTGTCAAAAACCCGCCGAATATGCCTGTGACATCAAAAATTGCTGTTAACAGGGGGAAACTGATAATGGATGCTGAAAGACGAGGGGAAAAGGTAAACCGTACAGGATTAATGTCCATGGTTTCAAGGACGTCAATCTGTTCTGAAATCCGCATGACACCGATTTCCGCAGCCATGGCTGACCCGGCCCGGGCCGCAATCATGATGGCGGACAGCACAGGACCAAGCTCACGGATAAGGGTCATGGCAACGGCTGATCCAAGGGTCGCTTCGGAGCCGAAATCCACCAGAGTGTAGTATCCTTGAAGCCCGAGAACCATGCCGGTGAATATGGCAGTTAAAAGGATGACAAACATGGATTTAGCCCCGATAAACCACACCTGTTCCATAATCTTGGAAATCTGGACAAAAGGCACAAAATTCCGGCAAACACCCTGGAGAAAAAAGATTGATATTCGGCCAATGGATAGGGTGCTCTCAATGCAGGTCAAGCCTAATTTTTCAATACGCGGTTTTATCATGGTCTATACCTTATATGTGTTCTTTTTTCAAAAGACAAGAAATTTGAAACACATCCATCGCTCAATGCCTATCCTAAAAAGCCGTAAGATCAGGGTAAAAGTTTCATAGGATTTCAAGATCCTACGTACTTTTCGGGCGTTGTGTCAAAATACCCAAACTTAGAAATACGTTACATCAAATGAGCGAATGGGGAGGAATAACTCATCAGATTTAATATATTTTTCTTGTTTAATATATTTTTCTTGACTAATGACTATTTGTAGTCCATTTAAGCTGGGCCAATAATTAGACGGCCTTAATAAAGACTCTCACCTTGAATTTCTTTTAGTTGAAAAGAGTGATTGTCTGGTACGTTATCAACCCTTATGTCCTGGAGTACTGCCATGTTCATACAACTTGAAGACTACATGCCCATAGAAACTTTTAAAAAGATTCAGGCCTTTTCCGAAGACAAGGAGACTCCTTTTCTCGTAATTGATACGGATACGGTGGTCAGACAACTTGACGATCTGACAACCTATTTTCCCTATGCGAGCATCTATTATGCCGTAAAAGCAAACCCTGCGGTTGAGATTCTGACCATCATGCGGGACAAAGGCATTAATTTTGATATTGCATCCATCTATGAGCTGGACCGCGTTCTGTCGCTGGGCATCAGCCCTGACAGGATCAGTTACGGCAATACCATAAAAAAAAGCCGGGATGTCCGGTATTTCTATGAAAAGGGGGTCCGGTTGTATGCTACGGATTCAGAAGCCGACATCCGCAATATCGCCAAGGCCGCTCCAGGCTCCAGAATCTATGTCCGGATATTATCCGAAGGAAGCTTTACAGCAGACTGGCCGCTTTCCAGAAAGTTCGGCTGCCAGCCCGACATGGCTATGGACCTGATTATTCTGGCAAAAAACCTTGGTCTGGTCCCCTATGGCATCTCATTTCATGTTGGTTCCCAGCAGCGGGATATTGGTGCCTGGGACGGGGTACTTGGCAAAGTAAAGGTGATTTTTGAAAGGCTTCAGGAAGAGGAGAATATCAAGCTTGAGATGATCAATCTGGGCGGTGGATTCCCGGCCAATTATTTGTCAAAGGCCAATAATCTTTATATCTATGCCCAGGAGATCACCCGCTTTCTCCATGAGGGATTTGGCGAAGATCTGCCCACCATACTCCTTGAGCCCGGCCGGTCCCTCATGGGCAATGCAGGGGTGCTGGTCAGCGAGGTCGTCTTGATTTCAAGAAAATCCAGAACCGCCCTTAACCGCTGGGTTTATACAGATGTGGGAAAATTTTCCGGATTGATTGAAACCATGGACGAAGCCATTAAATACCCCATCTACTCAGGACGAAAAGGAGAGCTTGAGGAAGTCATTATTGCCGGCCCCACCTGTGACAGCGCAGATATTTTATACGAAGACTTCAAATACAAACTCCCCTTGAATCTGTCTATCAGCGACCGGCTTTACTGGCTCTCCACGGGAGCATATACCAGCACCTACAGCGCAGTCGAATTTAACGGATTTCCTCCCTTAAAGACATATTTTATATAACAGCCACGGGCTGACCTGATTTTTCACCGTGGTTCGGCCCACAACGAAAGTTGAAAGATCTGTGTAGGTTACACAGACTTTCTTATAAACCGGATTTAACATCCATGAACCCTGATAAAAAAATTGACACGTGCTCAATATTTTAATACGTATTAGTCCAAAATCTGTTATACGTACTGGATTGTGACGACACGTGTGATTCCGAACAAAAAAATTGTCCGGGACAGCAGATCTAAAGCATGTTTCGAGCAGATCTACGATGCCCATGACCTGACCCGCTATGCCCAGCAAGGCGGCGTTGATCATGGAAAAAGATTTCGGCAGGGCTGGTTTGACGGGGTCAATGCATTCTGAAACGAAGTTAAGGGAGCACATTTAACCATGGAAAAACCTGCCACGATACTTGGCATTGATGCCGGAT
>QKDP01000124.1 GCA_003252055.1 Desulfobacter postgatei
TGTACCGGGTATGGGTCTCCGAGGTTATGCTCCAGCAGACCCAGGTCAAAACCGTGATCCCTTATTATCTCAAATTCATGGAAACCTGGCCTGATCTTAAAGACCTTGCCGCCGCAGACCTTGAAACCGTGCTTAAGGCCTGGGAAGGCCTTGGCTATTATGCCAGAGCCAGAAATCTCCACAAGGCCGCCGCTATTGTCGTCCGTGATATGGATGGCATTATTCCGGTTGATTATAAAGGGTTTAAGAATCTTCCAGGTGTGGGGGATTATATTGCATCGGCTGTGCTCTCCATTGCCGGGGCAAAGCCCCATGCCGTGGTGGATGGAAATGTCAAGCGGGTCCTGGCAAGGCTTTTGTGCATTGACATCCCTGTAAATCACAGCGCTGCCCATAAAGCATACAAGGCCGTTGCAGCAAAATTTTTGTATGAAAAAGACCCAGGCACATACAACCAGGCGATCATGGAGCTTGGCGCCCTGGTCTGCACCCCTAAACGACCGGACTGCGACGCATGCCCCCTGGCCCGGGAATGTTGCGCCTGTGAAAAACAGGCAACAGCTCTTTTCCCCCGGCGCATGGAGAAAAAAAAGGTGCCCACGGTTCATATTGCCGCAGGCATTGTCAGGAAAAACGGAAAAGTCCTTATCACCAGAAGAAAACTTGACGGGCTTTTGGGTGGATTATGGGAATTTCCCGGCGGCAAGGTGGAATCCAAAGAGTCCCCTGAACAGGCCTGCATCCGTGAGATCCGGGAAGAAACCGGTATTGAGACCGGTAATCTGCAATTTTTAACCCGGGTTTTTCATGCGTACACCCATTTTAAAATTGAAATGGATGTGTTCTTTTGCGATTATCTCTCCGGCCGGGTGACTCTCAATGGTCCCATTGACCATAAATGGGTCCGGGTTGATCAGCTTCACCGGTTTCCTTTCCCCCGGGCCAATCTTAAGTTTATGGAATTGATCCGCGTTTGACATTTAAAATATGAAAGGCTTTGAACCCCATGGGTTATAAAATAATACTTCAAGACGCACCGAAAAATTACACCTTTGACCAGGATAAAATCATCTCTCCTTCAGAAACTGTCCAGCGGTTCCGGGGAAAGGCTGCTGCCCTGGATCTTGACATTTTAAGCCGGACCCGGCGCATCGACAACGGCCGCCTGGATATTCCGGTGTTTTACAGTGAGTGTGGTGCGGATGCAAAACGGGTCACCGGCACCAATAAACAGATGGGCAAAGGCGGGACACCGGAACAGTCCGAGGCCAGTGCGGTCATGGAACTGGTGGAGCGGTTCAGTTTTTTTTCCTTTGCCGAAGATGAAAAAAACTTTATCCATGCCACGCCTGAGCAGCTTGGGGAAAAGGCCCTGGATTATACCCTGATCACCCAGTCTGTCCATGACGATGAGGCAGAGGCATTAAAGGTTAAACCCGTATTTGATTCTTTGCTCCTGCAATGGACCCAAGGCTATGATCTGACCCATCAAAAAGAGGTGAATATCCCCTTTAACTGGTTTTATATGATCAATGAATTTAACGGACCCAGTGCGGGTAACTGCACAGAAGAGGCGTTGACCCAGGGCATCTGCGAGCTTGTGGAGCGTCACGTCTCCTCCCGGGTATCCCGGGAAAAATTAAAGGTACCCGGTATCCGTCTGGACTCATTTAAAGATCCCCTTATCCGGGAACTTCTCACCAAATATGAAACCCAGGGCATTAAAGTATATGCAAGTGATCTCTCCCTTGATATGGGCATTCCCACCATAGCGGTGCTGGCCTGGGATCCGTCCACTTTTCCGGATGCAAGCGAGATCGTATGGACCGCCGGCACGGCCCCGTCCCCGGAAAAGGCCATGGGCCGGGCCCTGACCGAAGTGGCCCAGCTTGCCGGGGATTTTAACTCCGGCTCCAATTATGTGGCATCGGGCCTGCCCAAATTTACGGATATAGAAGCGGCCGGTTATATCACCTATCCTGAAACCATGGTGGATGCCGCTGATCTGCCGGACCTGTCTGCGGACAACATGAAGGTGGAAGTGGAAAGCCTGATCCGGATTCTGGCGGACAAAGGCTTTCATCTGCTCTCCATTTGTACCACCCATCCCGGCCTGGATATCCCGGCCTATTACACCATCATGCCGGGCGCCCATTTCAGGGAGCGGGCCGATGAAGCCAGTGTGGGCATGTTTGCCGCCCGGCTGATTACGGAAAACTCCCATCCCATACTGGCCATTGACCAGCTGGATGAACTGGAATCGCTCATCCCGGGGAAATATTACACCAGTTTTTACAAAGGATTGATGCTCAGCGCCCTGGAAGAGGGCGAGGCGGCCATAAAACAGTTCCAGGACGCCCTTGACCGTGACCCTGCCAGGCGCAATCTGCCTGATATCTGTTCCCATATGGCTGCGGCCCAGAAAGATTTGGGGCTGTTGGACCCTGCCCTTGAGACATGTCAAACCGGTCTTGATGCCGATCCCCAGCGCCCTGACATCCTGAACACCGCCGGGGCCTGCTGTTTTATGAAAAAGGATTTTAAAACCGCGATTACCTATTTTGAGAAAGCCCTGGATGTAGACCCAAGCCTGGCCATCAATTATGCCAATATGGGGTCCTGTTACAGGGAACTCAAAGAACCCGTGCTTGCCATAAAATTTTATGAAATGGCTTTAACAATAGACCCGACCATTGAATTTGCACGGGATAATATTGAAAAATTAAAAAAATAGCGTACACAATTCAAAAGGGCACTGGAATATTTCCAGTGCCCCTAACATTTAGATGGTCAGCCATTATGCCACTTCAGAAAATTCAGCATCCACAATATCATCATCCGAATCATCTGGTCCTGAAGCACTGCTGTATCCAGCTGTCTGCCCTCCTTGACCTTGATCGGTTCTTGACTGATACATAGCCTGGCTAAGGCTCTGGACCGCATGGTTCAGGTCTTCGGTCAAACGCTTGATCTCATTAACCTGTTCCTGAGCCATTACCTGCTTCAGGCTGATGATAAGTTGCCCAAGCCGATTTTTTGAATCTCTGTCAAGGTTTGCACCAGGACCATTTATCAATTTTTCAGTCTGGTAAATCAGGGCATCGGCTTCATTCCGGGCCATGACCAGATCTTTTTTGCGGCGGTCATCTTCGGCATGCTGTTCCGCGTCCCTGACCAAGGCATCAATTTCAGCCTGGGACAACCCGGAAGAAGATGTAATCACGATGGACTGCTCTTTTCCTGTGATTTTGTCTTTAGCAGAAACATTGACAATTCCGTTTGCATCAATATCAAAGGAGACCTCGATCTGCGGAAGCCCTCTTGGTGCCGGCGCAATGCCGGTCAAGTCAAACCGGCCCAGCAGCTTGTTGTCCGAAGCCATTTCCCGTTCACCCTGCAGCACATGGATTGTTACAGCCTCCTGGTTGTCTTCTGCAGTTGAGAAGATTTCACCCTTTTTGGCTGGGATAGTCGTATTTTTTTCAATGAGCCTGGTCATTACGCCGCCCAGGGTTTCAATTCCTAAAGAAAGCGGCGTGACATCCAGTAACAACACATCATCCAGGTCTCCTTTGAGAATGCCGCCCTGAATGGCCGCGCCAAAAGCGACAACTTCATCCGGGTTCACACCTTTATCCGGTGTTTTTCCGAATATTTTTTCCACGCGCTGTTGCACTGCAGGCATCCGGGTCATGCCGCCCACAAGGATTACGCGGTCTATGCCGTTCATGCTCAAACCTGCATCCTTTACTGCGGTCCGGCAGGGTTTTTCAAGCCTGTCCAGAAGGTCGGCGATCAGGGCCTCAAGTTTGGCCCGGGTCAGCTTGATGTTCAAATGCTTGGGTCCGCCGGCGTCTGCGGTGATAAACGGCAGGTTGATCTGCGTTTCAACAGAAGACGAAAGCTCTTTTTTTGCTTTCTCAGCCGCTTCTTTAAGCCGCTGAAGGGCCATACTGTCGTTGCGAATATCAATGCCCTGATCTTTTTTAAATTCATCTGCCAGATAGCCAACGATTGTCAGGTCAAAATCTTCGCCGCCAAGATGGGTGTCCCCATTGGTCGATTTTACCTCAAATACCCCGTCTCCAAGTTCAAGGATAGAGATGTCAAAGGTACCGCCACCCAGGTCAAATACAGCGATCTTCTCTTCATCTTTTTTGTCTAACCCGTAGGCCAGTGAGGCAGCAGTAGGTTCGTTGATAATTCTCAGGACATTTAACCCGGCTATTTTTCCTGCATCCTTAGTTGCCTGGCGCTGATTATCATTAAAATAAGCTGGTACGGTGATGACGGCATCGGTCACCTTTTCGCCGAGATACTCCTCTGCAGTCTTTTTGATGTGTGCAAGAATAAAGGATGAAATCTCAGCAGGACTGTGGTCCTTGCCATTCATTTTGACGCTAACGCCGCCGCTGGATGAACGTTCAATTTTATAGGGCAGAATGGCAATATCCTTTTGGACTTCTGCAGAATCAAACGATCTTCCAATCAGCCGCTTTATTCCGAAAATAGTATTTTCAGGGTTCGTGACTGCTTGACGCCTTGCTGCCTGGCCTACCAGGCGTTCACCGTTCCTGGAAACAGCCACAACGGACGGTGTCGTCCGTCCGCCGTCAGAATTGGTAATCACAACAGGTTTGTTATGTTCCAAAATAGATACACACGAATTGGTTGTACCCAAGTCGATTCCGATAATTTTATTCATGGTTCCTCCGTTTTTTTTAGTGTTCGAGTAAAAGTTGTTCTGTATTGTGAAGGTACTACGCAATTTCTTCATGTCAATATTTTATGCATTACTTTTTATGATATTTAATAAAATATCATGTAAATAATGAGAATCTCTTGGTTGAGCCCTTGACCAAATCTGAAAACCTTTCTATAAGTGTCCTAGTGAGTCACTCATTTTTGTACTTTTTGAAAATTGCTGTTATTTTCCAGCACACAATAAAAGCGGCTCATTTTATCAATACTATTTGGGTTGCGGGCACTAAGCCCGCGTTAAAGGAGAAAAAATGCATAAAATAGACCCCGATGAATGTCAGGCCTGTGGCGCCTGTGCAAGCGCCTGTCCTGTTGAAGCAATCAGTATGCCGGACGGAAAAAATTACTTCGCGATAAGTGAAGACTGTATCGATTGCGGCGAATGTGAAGCCGAATGCGGTTTCAACGCAATTTTTACGGAGTAGATCCAGTTTACATTTCCGGCTTTTTTCGAAAGGCCGGCTAAACGCAAAAAGGCACCTGAATCCTCAAGTGCCTTTTTTTAAAGAAATATTTAAAAG
>QKDP01000346.1 GCA_003252055.1 Desulfobacter postgatei
TCAAACTCTCCAGTTATAATCCTTTACTAAAACTTTTTAAGGTCTGCACTTAAAGCCGTTAAGCTCAAGCGCATTGTCATTGACCCGCTCTTTTCTTTTTCACTGACCAATTTTCAAAGATCAAATTTACTCATCATTTTTTTTGCAAAATTACCGGCAAAAAAAATCTTCCCGAAGAAAACCCGTTTTGCTTGTCCTCTCGGAAAGACCGGCGAAATATGCCTGAAAATAATACGGCTGTCAAACAGTTTTTTTATTTTTTTTTACTCGTTCTGAAAAAAAATGTTTTTTTCATATAATTTCAACCAATTAAACAAAATAATATTTTTTGTGACAACCGATAAAATCCCAGACATCTGCAAATATTGACCGGTTTTATGGCTGGATGCTTCCGTTAAAAAACTTTTTTAGACACTATTTTTCCAATGTCCTGTTTATGAATGTACACTGCTTCCAGTATTTATTATATGCTTTCCGAATTTAACGTTAGGAATATTGTAATGCACACAGTTTATATTGACGCCTCTTCTGCCATTCTATTATATAAAGCCGGGCTTTTCGTTCCGTGCACCCGCTATTTTTCCATAATCATGGAAACTGATGTTTACAAAGAGGTCCGGGTACCGGATCATCCAGGCACAAAATTTTTTTCATCAATGGTTCAAAAAAACAATGTGAAGGTGTGCCGTGCTGATACTGACCGCCAGGTCAATATTAATCTGCCCGAAAACTTGGATCTTGGCGAACGGCAGACCCTGGTGCTTTATCTCCAGAATATCTGCCCGGATCAACCCTCGTTTGTACTTATAGACGATGCAAAAGGAGCCAGATTCTGTCTAAGCCACAAGGTGCCGTTTATCAATGCCCTACTGGTCCCAAAAATTTTATGGTTTGCCGGCCTATTGAACAAAAACGACTATCTTGATAAGACCGCTCTTGTTATTGAAAAAGGGCATTACTCCAGAACTGTAATTGAAAAGGCAAAGGCTTTGTCCTCATCGGACCTGGCCACGTTTATACCTGATGAAACCTGATTTTTATTCTGAAAATAATTCTTGTGTGGATGCCGAAGCCTGGGAAAAAAAAGCAAAGGCCTTTGCCATCAGGTCCCACAAGCACCTTTGGGGCAAAAACAATGAAGATCCTTTATCTTTCCTGTATCTTAAGGGCTTAAATCTTAATTTTATAAAAAAGATGTCTCTTGGGTGGAATAAATTCGGTCACAACCGGCCATGTGAAGGGTGGGGTCTTCCCGGTAAAGGCTCTTTTTTCATTCCTTCCGGTATTGTCTTCCCCTATATTGTGGAAAAAAAAATTAGGGGTATTTTTATTATTTCAATGGAAAGCCCTTATTCTGACACGGGTTCTGAATTGATACTCCCGGGCAGTTTTAACGGTCCCCTGATTTTAGGTCCTGGTAATCGTGAAGATAGAAAAGCGACCGGTATCATGGAAGGTCTTAAAATATTCCAGGAGGATCCGGACGTGTTCTGTGTCAATATTTCCGTTCCCTGTAGGTAATCATCTATTATAACAATTAAAATGGATAATGTTTCCCGTGAAACATTATTAATATTAAAACATGGAAACATTTTTTAATAAAGATTTGATTTTATCAGATTAATAAAATCTGATATTCTTTTAATTTTGATTTCATGTTTCAACCATTTATCATTAGGAGCTTTTGACGTGGAACAAGACAATATTATTCGGTTTGCATCCCGGATGGATTACCTGCCCCCTTACCTTTTCGGTATGATCAATAAAATGAAAATGGATAAACGGCGGAATGGGGATGATGTCATTGACCTTGGTATGGGAAATCCAATGGATCCCACACCGGATGCGGTTATTGAAAAGCTGGTGGAAGTTGCCAAGGATCCAAAATCCCACAGGTACCCGGAAAGCTCAGGACTTCCCAATTTAAAAAGGGAAATTGCCAAATACTATGAGCGCCATTACAACATTCGTCTGGATGCGGACAAAGAAACCTACTTTACCATTGGCTCCAAAGAAGGTATTTCGCATTTGTGCCTGGCCATCATGGGTCCCGGGGACTGCGTTCTGGTTCCGGCACCGGCCTTTCCCATCCATATCTATGCAGCGGTGATCGCTGGTGCAAATGTCATGAGAATTCCCCTGGAACCTGAAAAAGGCTTTCTGGACAGGATCATTACAGTGTGTGAATCCTGTTATCCCAGCCCAAAGGTTCTTATGCTCAATTATCCCCATAACCCCACCGGCGTTGTAACGGATAAGAATTTTTTCAAAGAGGTCGTAAAGCTTGCCAAACGCTTTAAATTCATGGTTATCAATGACTTTGCCTATTCCAAAATAACCTATGACGGATATGTTGCCCCAAGTTTCCTGGAAATTGAGGGTGCCAAAGATATCGGTGTCGAATTTGGATCCTTTTCCAAATCATACAATATGGCCGGCTGGCGCATTGGATATTGTGTTGGTAATGAAAAAATTGTCGAGGCACTTGGAAAAATTAAAGGCTATTTTGATTATGGTATCTTTTCTGCCATCCAGGTGGCAGGTATTATTGCGCTCCGGGACTGTGATGATACCATTCCTGGCCTGGCAAAAATCTATGAAAACCGTCGGGATGTACTTTGTTCAGGTCTTGAGCGGATCGGATGGGATATAACAAGACCCAAGGCCGGCATGTTTGTATGGGCAAAAATCCCTGAACCGTTTAATAAAATGGGTTCCATGGAATTTGCCATCCAGCTGATGAACAAGGGAAATGTGGCAGTGGCACCTGGAGCCGGTTTCTCCGAAGAGGGAGAAGGGTATCTTCGTCTGGCCCTGGTTGAAAATGAAGAACGCCTGCGCCAGGCTGTCAGGCAGATGAAAAAGGCCATGGACCAGATGCAAATTTAACGACTTTTAAACAGGCTCTTAATAGCGATTTCAAGCCCCTGGCAGTCTGGCAGGGGCTTCACGGTATCAGGAAAATGAACCTCGCCTTGGATACCGATAAAATGAAGACTGGTTTCCAGGGCAGCATTATAATCTGTCAGGGCATCTCCGATGAAAACACATTGTTCCGGTGCCAGGCTGTATTTTGCCAGCAATCTTCGGATATGCTCCGGTTTTCTGACAGGGGAGCCCAGGATTTCCTTAAAGTAATGGCTCATTTCCCTTTGCTCCACCACATATTTGAGTTCGGTTTCCGGGGTACCTGAAATCACAAAAACAGGCAGTTTTGACGAATATTTATCCAGAAACGCTTTTGCCCCTTTTATCCAAGGAACACGGATCACCTCCTCTACCACGAGATCTGAATACCGGTCCGCCCATTCCATAACCTCCTTTTTAGTCAGGGGACTTTTAATAATGTTTTCATGGGTGTGCCGGATTTTCTCAACCCGACTGATACCGCCGTGCAGCTTCTGGTGGAGAACAACCGCTTTTATGATTTCATCAGAAAAGTCTTTAAATAGTATTTCAAAGGCTTTTGTTTTTATTTGAACGGAGTCTGCCAGGACCCCGTCAAAATCAAAAAAAAGGGCTTCAATGGATTGTATCGGTTCTGTCATGTTTTCTTCCTTAAATCAAAACAGTATTCCCGGCTCAGGTGCTTTCCTCTAACGGCCCTTCACCAAACAAAAATCTTTCGATCCAGGAAAGTCCAAGCATGAGCAGCTTCCGGTCATCTTGTTTCACCGCATCCAGCTGCTGCTGTGGGACAACATAACGCGATAGAAAACTGCTTTCAAAAACAAAGCGGCGAAAGGTATCCATGTTGTAGCTGGCCATGAAAGCCATTTTCATGGGGGGACTGTTGACATCAATGCCCTGGGACCTGAAAGAATCGGCCTGTAAACGGCCTGCAATGCGGGCCCAGCAGTTGTTGGGTTCGTGATACGCTTCCATTTCCTGATCCGCCATCCACGCTTTGGCAGTCCAGGCTTGATTTTCACCATGTCCCTTGCAGTAATCATGGTGCATGACATAATACTGCATGTGCATGCTGCCGTCGGCATCCCCATAAATGGCCGGTTCCAGGGGATAGGCCCGGCAGGAGTAGGGTCTGTCCGGATAAACCGTGCACCCCTTTTCCGTCAGAAAGGTGCAGGGGTTGCCCTGCCGGTCGCTCATTTTCAGCATCACGTTGGGAAAGGTGGGCATGTCGCGGATGGCGGTTGTGGTATGGGCAACCAGGAACTCTTCCGAGGTCATGTTAAGGTTCTGCTTCATGCGCACAATGTCATAGGGATAAAGATACATGTCGGCGTTGTGGCAGCAACGGGTAAAGCAGGGCACACCGTCGTGACAGGCAAATTGAAAGGTGCCGCTGCCGAGTAAAACACGATTTGCCGTGCTGTTCATAGTATTGTCAGGCGTTGTCATGGTCCTATTTCCAGTCTTTGTCAGGTTTGTCCGTAGTCAGCGGTTAATATATTAAAGAAAGTCTGCCACTTCCACCTTTTTTATATTTTATCAACACACTCGTCTAAAATGTTCAAACCGGTATTAATAAACATAACAATAGGCTGAAGACTGATGAATACGGTGTTTAGAACATGTTTAAAACGAACACAAAGCCATGTTAAAGAATGATCTTGGTGCGGTTCAAAAAAATTGTCTGATTGTTGAAAACAGGTTGAAAAAATGTTGGGAAGATTAAGACGGCATCAGCCTGGATTCCTGGAAAGGGTGTCCGGGTTGATGCCAGGTTCAAATGTTCAAAACGGTATCAATAAAATATTAATAAACATAACACCGTGTTAAAAACTGATGGATACTGTGTTTAGAACACATGAAACGTCGCGTTAAAGAATGATCTTGGAGCGGTTCAAAAAAATGTCTGATTGTTGAAAACAGAATGCTTTTGGCACCCATCCTTGTTCCTGCTGTTTCTCCAGGATGCGCGTGCCAAGTCCTTTAATTACCAAACAAGCTGGCATAAAAGCAGCATCATAAATTTGCGCCACTTTGGCGGCCTGCTCACGGAACAGGTCTTCATCAACTGTGGCGGGCCGCTCCTGGAGAGTGAGCCGGTGCATGGCCTTTCGCATGCTCACATAGGCGTTCTGGAGAATGCCGCTGTCTTCACCGGATATCAGGGCATCCACACTCAGGGCCTGGAGCAGGCGGATATTGTCCGTCCATTCCACAACATCGGGATGATCACAGGCATGGCGCAGCACAAGATATTGAACAAGGAATTCAATATCCACAATCCCCCCCCGGCTCTGCTTGAGATTAAACAGTCCGGGTTCGTACTTTAACCGTTGAATCCGCATTTTTTCACGCATCTGCCCGACTTCTTTTTTCAATGTTGAGTCATCGCGCTCACGGGTCAGAATTTTTTTGCGTATGGTGTCAAAACGTTTGAACAATGCCGGATCACCGGCCACGGGGCGAGCCCGGATCAGAGCCTGATGCTCAAATGTCCAGGCCTGGTCCTTAAGGTAATCCTCATATGCTTGAATATGGGTGATAATGGTGCCTGAATCCCCGCCGGGCCGAAGCCGCATATCCGCACCGTAAAGGGTTCCGGCCGGGGTATGCATGCTCAAGGCATGGATAATGCGCTGGCCCAGATTGGAATAAAAACGGGTGATGTCTACGGAACGTTCTGCTCCGCTGGTATATCCGGATTCAGCATCAAAAATAAAAACCAGATCCAGGTCGGATTTATATCCCATTTCAAGGCCGCCCACCTTGCCGTAGGCAATGGCAATAAACCCGCATCCTTCAATGCCTTTGCCTTCCATGCCCTTGGGATACCCGTATTTTTCGGTTACGATCTGCCAGGATGACGCCACCACCTGATTAAGAATGGTTTCAGCAATCCAAGTCAGGTGATCACTGACCTTCATCAAAGGATAATTGCCTGATACATCAGCGGCAGCCACCCTGAGCGTATTGATCTGACGAAAAATATTGAGCGCTTCGAGCAGGTATTCCGGATCATCTTCCGGGACCCGGGCCATCAGGCTTTCCATTTCCCGTTCAAGCATATCCCGTTTGGGCGGCGAATACAGGGTGACCGGATCCATAAGTTCATCTAAAAGAACAGGATGTTGGCTTAAAAACGAAATAATCCATGGGCTTTTACGGGCAAGAACGATCAGGGTGTCAAGGGCGCCTTTATTTTCAATAAGCAAAGACAGGTAACAGGTACGCCGTTCAATGGTCGCCACAAGATCTATGAGTTTGGCCATGACCTCTTCTGCGTCAGGGTGCTCTCCCACTTTTTTAATCAGCCGGGGCACCAGCCGGGCCAGTTTATTGCGCCCGGTCTGGGAAAGCTGGCGGGTGTTGGGATGTGCTGCCAGGGATTTAAGAAGCCGTACCACAGATCCTGTATCTTCGTAACCGGAAATAGAGATATCTTCACTATGAAACTGGAGATCGGTGATACTGTCCCATATCCGCTTTAATTCCTGGCTGCTGCTGTCTTTGTCTTCGTCATCGGCTTGTACCAGAAGCCTGGAAAAATGTTTGTGCACAACACCCTGGATTCTGGACAGTTCCGTATAAAATGCGTCTTCATCATCATATCCCATGGACAGAGCAAGAATCTGCCGCTGGACCGGATCTTCGGGGATGTTGTGGGTCTGCCGGTCCTGGTACTCCTGGAGCCGATTTTCCACAAACCGGAGAAAATGATAGGCTTCTTTGAGTTCATCACACACTTTTTTATCTATCAACTTTTTTTCCACCAACGTGTCCAGCACCGACAATATGGGCCTGGCCTGGAGTTCGGGTTCCACACCGCCTCTGATGAGCTGAAAAAGCTGGCCGAAAAATTCAATTTCCCTGATACCGCCGGCCCCGATTTTGATATTGTGTTTCAGTCTGGCACTTTTCACCTGCAGTATGATGCGCTGTTTCATATCCCTGAAGGAATCAAAGGCACCGTAATCCAGATATCTGCGGAAAATAAAGGGTTTCAGGGCTTGAAGAATTGTGTTACCCGCTGCAATATCCCCTGCCACCGGACTTGCCTTGATCATGGCATAGCGTTCCCATTCCCGGCCCTGGGACTGGTAATAATGTTCAAAAGCATCCGCATCCATGACCAGGGGGCCGCTGTCCCCGAACGGACGCAGGCGGGTATCCACCCGGTAAAAATGGGTGACGTTATCCATTGAAAACAGCTTGATGAATTCCCGGCACAGTTTTGTGAAAAATTCATCATTGGATATGGATTTGTCTCCATCTGTCTGACCCGAATCAGGATATACGAAAATAAGATCAATATCCGAAGAAAAATTCAACTCGCCGGCCCCAAGCTTACCCATGCCCAGCACCACAATGTTCTGGACATTGCCGTTGCTGTCTTTAGGGGTTCCCCATTTTTGGGTCAGCCTTGGATACAGTTGTTCAAAGCCAAAGGAGATGCAGGCACAGGCAAGATCGGACAGATCCGTCATGGTTTCGGACAATGGTGCCGCACCTGTAAGATCCCGCCAGGCAATGCGAATGATTTCATACAGCTTGAATTCAAGCATCCGGGCTTTAAGCCCGGCACTGTCCTGATTATCTCCGGTAAAATCAACAAGCTTGTTTTTGATGGCACCCGGGGCATAGGATGTTTCAAGATCACCGCTTTTACCAAGCCGGTCAAGTATCAAGGGGTTTGCCGTAATATGTTCAGCCGTAAAGGGGCTGAGCAGCAGCATCCTGGTAAAATCTTGGGGTTTGACAGGCAATTGGCTGATATCCTGTATATCCCCGGCGGAAAAATAATCTTGGATCCGCCGCTGCAAGACCTGGTAAAGGGTTTGGGGAAGCGCAGGAAAAACACGGAATATTAACTGTTCTATAGCTTCTTGGTTCATGGTATGGCTTTCATATTATAATTCATGGACAAACCCCTTTTTGGCTTTGGACCGATAGTTTGGGTCTTTTATATGAAAGTATAGGTAAGTTACTCAGATCTTTCAAGCTTTGTTGTGGGCTATGCCTGGCAGTTGATATGTCAGGTCGGCCCATGGCCGTTATTCGATTGCGGCAACCCATTTTTCCAGGGGCACGGGGATATTGCATATGAGAGAGGTTTCCAGTTTCCATTGGGTTTTTAGTACCGCACCTCCCATCATGACCGAAACCAGGGTGTCGGATGAGACAACTATCACAATAACATTTTCGTGTTCTGCCGTGAACCGCAAACCTGAATTGAACCTGGCACCCCTGGCCCTGTTTTCACCGGGCACATAACTGCCTTCCAGAAGGCAGGCAAATCCATACAGCTTTATATCAGCCCCTATGTGCAGGGCTCCGTCCACCTTTGACAGGGATTTAGCCAGATCACAATTATCCTGATTTTTCAAGTTCAGGGGGTGCCGCAGTGAATGGCCCATGATAAAAACCGGGGGCTCATTCAGGTCAATCACAATGCTGCATCCATGCCGGTGGCTGGCAGCATTGTGAACAATCCCGGCAACGACTTTAAATAAAACAGCTGCGTTTTCAGCATCCATATCAGAGTCCATTAATGCCTCTTCCACCTGAACCAGCTTTGCTTTATGGGTGGTAGATTTAAAGCTGCCGTCGGAGAAAGAGCACACCGGCTTGTCATTGAGTGCCAGAAAACCGTACCCGCCTTTAAAATCCACTGAGATGGAAAAATCCGGATGATCTTCCTTGGTAATGCCAATAATCATATTTTCAGTGGCAACCAGTTTCAAATCTGAATTTTCAACCGACTGAAGCAGCTTTCTGATATGCTTGACATTGTCCAGGTCCGGCTGCTCTGCCTCGGGAAGCTCTAAAATAAAATTCATTTTGGAGATTGATTCTTTTTCCACAAAAATCAGCTTACCTCTAGGCCATTTTCCTTCTTCCGGCGTTCTTGAAATTTTAAGCACTGCCTCTAAAATCGGATAAACCCTCATTCTGGTATCCCAGCCGATCAGGACATTCATTTCATCCACAATAAAATCTCTGACCGCATGGGTGGCGTATTCCTTGAGAAAAGAGCCGGAAATGCCTGTGTACAATTCTTCTTCATTGGCTATGTCATGGGAGAATCTGTAAACAGCATGTTCCAGCCAGCGCTCGGTTGGACCTATGGTACACATGTCCGGGTGGTGGTCAGTAAACCACATCTGATAAACGATAGAGCTTGATCTGCCACCATAGGATATCAGTCCGGCCAGCCCAAGGTTTTTTTCGGGAATCAGATTGCTGAATTTTTTTTTGTCATATTTGATGGAACACTTGTTTCGCCAATCATCTGACTCAATATACAGTTCTTTAAATTTCGGTTCGTGCCCGGCCAGAAGGTTCTGGGGATCAAAGATATAAATGGGATCGTCGGGGGTTATGGCATAAATCACTGCTGCCCTGCTGGGCCCGGAAAAAAGAGTCAGACCCTCTTTCAATCCCTCCAGGGTTTCCGTGATGCACCTGCGGATAAAGCCATGGTTTGCCAAACAGGAGTTCTCCCTTTAATGCTGTAACCTTATTTATGTATGAATAGTTGTTTACTAAAGAACATGATGTTTCTCAATAGCATTTACTTGTTGAAAAAGCTCCCCATATCGATGCTGTCAGTTAATTCACGTGCAATACTGCTGCTTTCAAGACGCATGATGGTTTCTTCAGAGTAGCCGAAGCTTAAAAGATTGATGCTCCCGTACCAGGTAATCTTGTTGTCAATGATTGCAAATTTCTGGTGGATGTTGGATTTGTAAACCATTTGGACACCACTGGTTTCTACCGTTGCAAAAAGATCGCTCAACATGGTTTTTCTATTTTCGTCATAATCATTGGCAGGCCTGGTTATGACCGCTATTTTAACCTGCTTTTCCAACAGGTCATTAAAGTGGTCCATCATTTGATGCATTCTTTGTTTTGTGACAAACGGACTGACGATCAATACATGCTTTGAGGCAACTGCAATATCACGTAAGTACACTGGAAAAAAATCGTCTTTATTAAAAATAAGGTTGGTCGGTGCATCGGGAAACTTTGAGGCTTTGGTTTTATAACCGATTGAAGCATATCCTTTCAGCCGTTTTCCGTACATTTTTTCAAGCATTTTTACATGAAGATCAATGTAATC
>QKDP01000211.1 GCA_003252055.1 Desulfobacter postgatei
TCCAGCTGCTCCTGGGACAACTGAACGGCCATGGCGGAGAGCACTTGCGCCTGGATCAACGCTTCATCAACGTGGAAATCAGGACTGGGCATGGATAAAAGCGCTTTGATCCGCCGGGAAATGCCGGTTTCGGCCTTATGTAGAGGCGCAAGATACACCCTGTCCTTTTCAAGTACCACCTCGCTATTTTTTTCCAGATTCCCGAGCGCATTTAAAAGCCGTTCCCCGGACACCCCCGCCCTTTGAACACAGACCCGGATCAGATCCTCTTTTTCTTCAAACACATGACCGTCCTGCTCCAGGTCCAGAAGGCGGCAGACCAGACAGGCTTTAAGCCTTTCTCCAGCCTCCCTGTCTATACCAAGTGCCATTCCCAGTTCATCCACGGCGTCAAAACCAATGGCAGGAATGTCCCGGGCAATGCGAAAAGGGTCTTTTTTTAATACCTCCAGGGCGCGATTTCCATATGTTTTAAGGATGGCTGCGGCCTTGGCCGAATCAATGCGGGTGCCCTGCAGCGCCTCCATGACCCGCCGCACGGCGTGGTGGGCATTCCAGGCCGTTTCAATCATTTTCTGTTTGGTCTTGCCGATCCCGTAAACATCAAGAAGCTGGTCCGGATCATTTTCAATGATCTCAAAGGTCTGTTCCCCAAAGGTATCCACGGTATCCACGATCCTGTCGGCCAGTTCCTGGTTAATACCGGGAATAATACCCGAGCTTAGGTATTTTCGCATACCTGCCATGGAGGAGGGCAGGGTCACTTCAAATGAGGCGGCCTTAAACTGCTCCCCGTATTTAGGATGACTGGTCCATGTGCCTTTGAGTTTAAGTTGCTCACCCTGGGCCACCCCGGGCAGATGCCCCACGACGGTGATGGCATCGGCTCGGGGCACTGCCACACGGCACACGGTGTAGTGATTTTCCGGATTCTGGAATGTAATCCGGGACAGGGTACCGCTGATGGTAATCATGGCACCATATCGCCGGTCGAAAAATTAGCGGTTATCCAACAGGCTGCCTCGTAAAGATCCCTGGCAAGAAAATCCGGGGCAATGCCCTTTTCCGTCAAAGCGGCCAGGGCCTTCTCCCCGTTGCCGGTCTTAACCAGTATGCTTACGGCACATCCGGCATTTTTCCCGCACTCAATATCTTTGGCGGAATCTCCCACCATAAAGGATTTATTCAAATCAATGCCGTGGCGCTCCACAGCCTGGAGAATCAGTCCGGGCTTAGGCTTTCGACAGTTGCACCCCTGGTCCGGGGCATGGGGGCAGAAACATATATCCTTGATCCGGCCACCGGCCTGCTCCACCCCGTGGGTCATTTTTTTAAAAACGGCATCAAGGGTCCGGCCGGATATCATGCCGCGGCCCACAGCCGATTGATTGGTAATCAGGATCACCTGAAAACCTTTGGCATTCAAAAGCGCAATGGCGTCCGGGCTTTTGGGGATGAAGTGAAACTCGTCCGGATGTTTGATATAGGCGTCGGAATCATGGTTGATCACCCCGTCCCGGTCCAGGAAAACAGTATATCCCGTCATTGTTGTTTCTAACTACTCGGCCATGGCAAAGGCATGTCCAAAGCCTTCCCTGGCCATCAGTCTTTCACTGAACGTCACGGCATCATTGAGGTTGTTGAATTTACCGATCATCACCCGGTAAAACTGCCCCCGGTCATCCTCATAGGGAACGATATGGGCATTAAGATAGTCCTTAGACAACTTGATCCGGTACTCATCCGCATTGGTCCTCACCTGGAATGCCCCCACCTGAACCGTAAAATTACCGTTCCAGTAATCCACGGGGGTAAAGTTTACAGGGGTATGGTCTTTGGGGGAATAGGCCGTGGCCTTTCCCAGGGCCGTCACCTTTACCCGGGCTGTCCCGGGGCCCACCATATCCATGTGCCGGGCCGCCGTACAGGACAGGTCTATGATTCTGCCGGTCACAAAGGGTCCCCGGTCATTGATACGCACCGTGACCTGCCGGCCGTTGTCCAGGTTTTCAACCCTGACCCATGTGTTCATGGGAAGGGTTTTGTGGGCTGCGGTCATGGCGTACATGTTGTAGGTTTCGCCGTTGGATGTTTTCCGGCCGTGGAAATTTGGGCCATACCAGGAGGCACGTCCGTCTTCCACATACCCGTTGGCCGAGGCCATGGGATAATAGTGTTTTCCTGCAATGCTGTAAGGGCGCTGGGTAGGTTCGGTCCCGCTGTATGGCTTATCCGCAGATTTGCCGTAGCCGGTATCATATTTTCCGGCACCGCATCCGGCAAGGGCAAAGGCAGCGGCAACGGCAAGGCCGAAAATAAAGGCAGGCATTAATGTCCGGGTTATATAATTCGTACAGGATATCATTTTTTATTCCAGGGCTTTGTGAAGAACATCTTCCATTTTATCGGTAAAAAAGAAGGTCATGGTGGATTTAATATGTTCAGGAACATCTTCCATATCTTTTTCATTCCAAAGCGGCAGAATCAAAGAGCGGATACCGGCCCTGTGGGCCGCAATCACCTTATCTTTGATGCCTCCCACAGGCAGGACCTCACCCCTGAGGGTAATCTCTCCGGTCATGGCCAGACGGGATTTCACCTTCCGTTTGGTGATCAGGGAGGCAAGGGCCGTAAGCATGGTCACCCCGGCAGATGGGCCGTCCTTGGGAATGGCCCCTTCGGGCACATGAATGTGGATATCATGGGTATCAAAAAAGGTGTTATCCACACCCAGGCGGTCGGCATTGGACCGAATGAAGCTTAACGCGGTAGACGCAGATTCCTTCATGACATCCCCAAGCTGTCCGGTGAGCGTCAGGCCCTTGCCGCCCTTCATGGCCACGGCCTCCACAAAAAGCACCTCACCGCCCACAGGGGTCCAGGCAAGGCCCACTGCCACGCCCGGCGCTTTGATCCGGGTGGCCATATCAGGCATGTTCTGTATGGGGCCCAGGTATTCGGAAATTTCTTTCCGGCCAATGGTCAGATGTTCCACCTGGTCTTCGGCGATTTTAGCGGCAACCCCCCGGCATACAGCCCCGATCTGGCGTTCCAGGTTGCGTAAACCTGATTCCCTGGTATATCCGGAAATAATCTGTTTGACCGCGCCTGGGGTTATTTTAATCTGGCCGGAATTGATGCCGTTGGCCTCCCGCTGTTTGGGGATGATATACCGGGTGGCAATTTTAAGCTTTTCCTCTTCAGTATACCCGGTAAGCTCCAGAATCTCCATTCTGTCCCTCAGGGGTGGTGGAATAGTGTGCAGGACATTGGCTGTGGTCAAGAACATGACATCGGACAAATCAAAGGGCACATCCAGGTAGTGGTCAACAAAATTCCGGTTCTGCTCCGGATCAAGCACTTCGAGCAGGGCGGAGGAGGGATCTCCGTGGTAGGAGGAGCTGACCTTATCAATCTCATCCAGCATGAATACAGGATTTTTTTTACCGGCAGTTCTTAAATGCTGGATGATCCGGCCGGGCATGGCTCCCACATAGGTCCGCCGGTGCCCCCGGATTTCAGCTTCATCCCTGACACCGCCCAGGGCAATGCGGACAAATTCCCGGCCCAGGGCCCTGGCAATGGATTTCCCCAGGGAGGTTTTCCCTGTGCCGGGTGGGCCTGCAAAGCACAGGATCGGACCTTTGGAATTTTTTTTGAGTTTACGCACGGCCAGGAATTCCAATATCCGCTTTTTGGGTTTTTCAAGGCCGTAATGGTCCTGGTCCAGAATCTTTCTGGCCTTGGCAATATCCAGCCGGTCTTTGTCGTATTCGTTCCAGGGCAGGGAGGTCAGCCAGTCAAGATAGGTGGATGAGACCACATATTCGGAAGAGGACGGGTGCATCCTTGCAAGGCGTTCCAGTTCGCGCTGTGCTTCTTTTGTGGCTTCTTCCGGCATGGGATTGTCCCTGATCAGGGTTCTGTATTCCCGGATCTCCACGGATTCCTGGTCAGTCTCCCCAAGTTCCTCGTTAATCGCTTTGAGCTGCTGGCGCAGGTAATATTCCCGCTGGCGTTTGTCCATGTCCTCCCGGACCTGATTCTGAATTTTAGAACCCATTTCAAGAATATCAAGCTGATCATTGACCAGGCGGGTGACCTTTTTCAGACGGCGGTTCACATCAATCAGCTCAAGGACCTTCTGTTTTTCATTCACAGGGGCATTAATGGTGGAGGCCACCATGTCGGCAAGTGCGCTGGGTTCCTCCAGGGTCTTGACCATCTGGCCTATTTCCGCAGGCAGCCCCGGCGAAAGTGCCACGATTTTTTCGTACTGTTCAACGATGTTGGACATCAGTGCCCGGTTTTCCTTGTTCCTGTCATTGTTACGGCTTTTGAGAACGGAAATGCCGGCATGCATATACTCCCCGTTTTTCAGGAATTCCACCACCTTGAACCGGTTCAGACCCTGGATCAGCAGCTGGGCCTTTTCATTGTTCATCTTGGACATTTTAAGAATTACGGCGACGGTACCAATGCGGCACAGATCATCGGCAGTGTGCCTGGAATCAATGTCCGAACGTTTTGACAACAGAAGGCCAAGCATACGGTTTCCGGACATGGCATCGTCAATCAGGTTAATGGCCTCTTTCTGGATCAAAACCAGGGGTAACACCATTTTGGGAAACAAATTGGTATCCACTATGGGAAGAATGGGCAGTTCGTCAGGTATGTCGTCGGTAGTGATGGGGACGGAGGAGGGATGGTTTAATTCATCCATTCGTTTTCCTTTTTATATACAATCGCCTAATCCGTTGGATTTTTTTATCTCTTTTGTTTTTATAAGAAGGTCTGTGTAACCTACACAGATCTTTCAACTTTCGTTGTGGGCTGAACCACGGTGAAAAACCAGATCAGCCCGTGGCTGTTATACCCGGGCGTTAATAGACCCGGTCTATCCCATGGCTGTCATAAAAAATCAATGGGCATTTTCGGCTCCGAAGAATAATTCGTGTTCGCGTTGAGCTGTTTTCCTAATTTCAGCTCAAGAAACCCATTGGCATATGAAGCGGAAACTTTTTCCATGTCAATGACACTGGGCAGATAAAGAATCCGCTCAAACCGGCCGAACTGAATTTCAGCAAGCCTGTAGGTGGCGGTGGGATCCGGTTGGCTGCTTTTACGCACCCCAAAAATCTTTACGGCCTTATTTGAGACTTCAACAACCATATTTTCCCGGCAAACACCTGCCATTTCAGCCTGGATAATGATTTCATCCCTGGTTTCAAAAATATCCATCTGGGGTCTCCAGACCCGTTTTGAAAAGCAGAACATAGGATTGACGGATTGAAACATCTCTTCAAAAGACTTCTCTTCTGTGGCCGGTGTTTCAATATGATTCCCAAATCGAATTTCTATCTGTTCCATAAAATGCTCCTGATAATGGGAACGGAACCACTCTGAAAGCTGTTCCTCGATGATCAAGTTTTTGTTAATTTGCCCAACTTCTGCGTTGGAAAAAATTTTAAATCCTGAAAATATATTGTATATTCATCCGGTTAAAATTTTTTCCGCCTTGAATTTGAACAAATCCTCTAAAAACTTGATGATTGAGTGTTAACCTGTCCCTTAATCGATTTTATTAAAATACCATCTGGCAAAAATGTTGTAAAGTACTATAAAAATTGACGAACCCTTGGAAGATCTGGTAAACATACCAAAATTTTTAATTAAGGCGACCCAAAATGCGCTTCAAACCCATATACGGCTTTTTATTACCCCTTGTTCCGGCATTGGTCAGCGGTCTAATGCTCTTTTCTGCATTTCCGGCGCCAGGCTTTTATCC
>QKDP01000217.1 GCA_003252055.1 Desulfobacter postgatei
GAAGGCACCGAGCTTCTCGTGGCTTCTGATGACGAATCTGTTGTTGAGAAAGCTTTTGGTGAAAAACCGGTTGACGGCAAATGCTGGCTGCCCGGCATCATGAGCCGTAAAAAACAGATCATTCCCTTCCTGGAAAAAGTATTCGGTTAGTCTGTAATTCAAGGGCTTTGGGGGTTTTGCCCAAAGCCCTTTCACTCACACAAGACAATCTGTTCCCCACACTCTTCCCCACATTCGAGAATGTTTTCGATTTCCCCCACATGCTCCCCACACCTTGGATATGATCGCCTGGATACAGCCCAGGGCTGGGCTCCGGTTAATTTCCCGTAGACCGGCACCAGAAAATAGAGTTTTTCGTTCTTGCCTTTCAGGGAGGAGTGTGTTTAGTCTCCAATTAAGTTTACTTTAGCTCTAAACCGTTCCATTTAAACGAATAAGCAGAAGCTATGTATCACACTATATTGGCCCGTTCTGTCTAATTAACTGATAGGCTCGCACTGCTCAGCGCGCCGTTCGATTCAAGGAAGGAAGCATAATATGTATTCACCATGTCGCATTTGCTACACAGTTCGTTTGCTTGCGGTGGTCTGCGCGGTTGGATTTCTCTCGGCTTGCAGTGCGAACCACACCCCCATCACTCCTCATGGGCCGCCTTTGTCTCGCCTTACGCCGCCCCGAAGTAGCACATCACGAGACTCTGTCAAAACCGAATTACCGGCACCGGCCTCACCAACATTGCCAGAATTGCGTGAAGCGGCGCAGCGCAGACGGGAGGAAGCCCACATGAAGAAGGTGGAGGCGTTCTGGGATACACTGAAGGCATCTTCAGACTTGGGCGAACTGCTGTCGAGCGTCAAGTCCCACCCCAAATGGATACCTTGTGACGAGTTAAGACAGCACGTTATCACCCGTGGTTGGGAGGACGGTTCTGCAAAGCCAACGCTGGATGGGCTGGATGGGACTATCAAATTCAATAGAGTGGCAAAGGTTTCACAGTTCCACGCCAAGCTTCAAAATACTGACGATTCCTGGTACATTGATCTCTTTAGAGACCTCTCTTGCCCCAACCCCACAGCGCCCGAGCATGAAAAAAGACAGCTTGAGAACAAGAATTGGGATACTGCGCAAGAGGTGCTGAAGCAAGTTGTTGGTGTGTTGGGAGCCCCAAGCCCAAGGGTCGGATTCCCCGACCCTTCTTATCCTAATAGTTCTTTCAATTCCCCTGCTTCAGCTGCGTCTTGCTCATCGTGTTCTAAAAGCATTTTAGCCACCCGCTTCCAAAAGTCAGGGCGTGACATGTCCCTGGCAGCTTGTTGTTCCAGCTCCGGGGGGATGACGCCGTGCTCAACAGCGGAAGCAGCGGCGGCGGCTCCCTGGGGTGTTATCATGCTGTTACCATTAAGCCTTTGCTCAATGCTCTCGATTCTTCTAACCAAACTGGTGCCCATCTTATGCCCCCTCTTTCAGTCGTGTTTCAAGTCGTGTTTCAAGCTCCTTAAGCCTTTGCTCAATGTCCGAATCTTTGATGATGCCGGCCAGGATGTTGGCTATGTATGCCCTGCTTTTGGCCCCGGTGTCATCAAGCTTACCGGAGTCAAGCCGGTTCAGTACATCGCCTAAATACCGCCGGATATCATGCAGACTTCCGAATCGTTTTCGTGCCATAAGGGTATCCCTCCATAAAATCTATTAATATTAGACAGTTAATCCGTATATTGAACACACCATCCGCCCCGAACCCGTGGAGCCTGTGGAGCCCGGGGCGGTTTGTTCAAAGGGCTCGTTGTTGGGCTCGTTGTTTTTTGATGTCCGCCAATACCAGGTCATAGTAGCCGATTACTTTGGAAGGTCTTTGGCTTTTAACGCATTCATAGCGCATCAACGCCATAGCCCGGCCAAACGCCTCCAGGCTATATGTCAGTGCCAAGCAGATCACTTTGCCGTTTACAATGCCGTCGACGACTACCCAGGCGGTGCCCGTACAGCCATCCTCAGTGTGCACGTACCTTCCGGCCAGGTCCATGTCCATGTCCGGGTATGCGGTCTTAGCATCACGCCGGAGTTGCTTAACCTGGTTGAGTAGCCAGACACGATCCCAGTGCGGCATGAAGCTGTACGGGTACAAGAAGGTAAAAGGCCCTTCGTCAAGTCTTTCCCAGCGCTTGGCAAGTTCTGCGGGTACACCTACCCGGTAAACAGGCTTGGCCTTAACCGCTTCCATCTCTTCAGGCGAAGGCACGGGGCAGCCGCATAGCCGGTATGCTTCCAGGCAAAACTGCTTAAACTCTTTGCTGCCAAGCCGCCCATAATACCTCTCTTGCTCTCCAAAAAAGCACGCTCCCGACGCCAACCTAAAAAGCCTATCGTGTGCTTTTACGGCCGTTAGCTCCCCGGCCTGGAACGCTTCAAATGTCTCCCATGTTTCCATGAAGCATTGTTTAAGTCTGGTGAGAAACTTCTTTTTAAACGGATACTCGACACCGCTGCAAAGACTCCATCGCGCTGCGGGCGTCATTTGGGACCAGTGCCTCATAGCTTCTGCGGGCGTCATTTCGGGCCAGTGTTTTGTGTCTTCTGTTCTGGCTTGTGGATTATTCAGGGTCTGCATATGGTGCCCCCTTCAATATGTGCGCCGTGGTGGAGATGTACAGGTTGTGCTCACTGCGAAGCTCTATGCGGTAACCTTCACGCACCATGGCGCGGGACATCATATATGGCAGCATTTCCGCCGGGACAGTTTGCAGGGCGTGGGTTAAAAGCTCATCCGCTGCGGGCGTGGCCTCTGTGACGGCAATAGCGACCACAGTTCCAAAATCACCGACGCCCATTAGCCCGGTTATGTTAAGGGGGACTACCTTTAAGCCCGCCGGTGGGTTTTCGATAAGATGGTCACTATACGTTCGTGAGATTGCTACAATCTCATGGCTGTCCAGGGCAGGGCCTCCCCATACCGGGGCGGCGTCTGCAAAAAAGCCATGATCCCACAGTCCGCCCAGGGCTTGAGCGTTGCCTTGGCCCCACACTCTGGACTGAGTCAATTCTCTAAATGTTTCTGATCCAAATCCTTCCATTTGTTGTCCTTTTCTTTTGTGTATTTGTCCTATCCAGCTTCGCCCCCGGCTTTCTGGGGCTTTTTTGTCAGGTTTAACAAGTCTAAACCTGAGCGTGTTTTGTTAATATATTCAGTGTATTAGCTCTAATGCTCAGGTTTACTCAGGTTTGTGGCCATTATATATATATAAAAATAAAATAACTTTTTTATACAGTACGTTGAAATAAACCTGAGTAAACCTGAGCATTAGGCGTAAGTTATTGGAATGACTGAAAGAACACGCTCAGGTTTGGCATTTTCTAAACCTGATTTTTCAATTCACCGCAGCAACAGACCATAGCTTTTTGCTCCGCTGCTCTCCCGCCGTCCCGGTCCCTGAGTCTACAAGCCGGTAGTCCCCGAAGAAACGACCCCGCAGACCTGACAGCCATTTGCCCAACCCTTTTTGTACTGGGTAGACCGTTGCCGAAAATGTCCTGCATTGCTGCCCTCAGCCCTTCGCTGCTGCCGTCGGCGCCGGCGCCGTCGTCAGTGCCGGGGGAAAACCCATTCCCACAACCTGGGCCACAGGCCGCCAAAACCTGGGCAGCCGTAACCGGTGCGTTTTTAAATGTTTCGTGCCACGCTTCAAAAAAGGCCCGCTGCCCTTCCAGCTTCGGATCGGATCGCTTGTTCTTTGAAAATATCTCAGCAACATTTACACCACTTACCCGGTAAAGTGGATTCCTGACGAACTTGTCCCAGGACGGAAACCGGCTCGGCGGTATATCCTGCGGTGTGTAGTCCTTGCCCTCCATGATAATCTTCATACAGGCCGACAGGGTTTTTTCTCGATGCCGGATGCACCAGTCTTCAATATCCGGCCTGCTGAATCTGCGGTGCTCCGGGTCTGCGGTCTTAGGGTCTAAGCGTATTTCCAGGAATCTTGAATTGAAATCCCCGGATACCGAAATGTTATTGCCGGTCAGCATCAACAAAATAGCAGACGGCACAGTTAACGTCCTGCTCACGTTTAAAATCCTGTTGGAATAAGCGTCACTCGTCATTATCTTTGCAAGCTCTGCGGATTCGATAACATCACCTGCCTCGATATTATCAAGCAGCACACTTGATTGGCCCTCGCGGAGAAGGCTCAACAGGTATTTAGCCATTTCCGACTCATCTTTCGGGTATGAAGCCGCGGCGGCCGGCCGCCCGTACAATGAACAGCTTATGGCTTGTGCAAGTGTTGATTTTCCGGAACTCCGCTCTGGTGCATTCATAAAAAACCCTGGGCAGCCACCATGGATTATCTTCCGTTGCATGCCGGTAAGCAGGCAGGCTACAGCGGCATATCTGTCTGTCTTTTTTTCAAACGGGAAATCAGCAAACAGCTCATTTAGTAAAAAGCTCAATGCCTCCTTTGCATCGGGAAAAATGTCCTCTAATTTAATATTGAAAGATTTGTAAATCCCGGTGTTTTGGTCATATCCCGGCTTTGTTACAGGTGTAAAATCGCTGTCAATGTACGGGTGCTCCGAAACTCCTACAAGATTCGGCTCGTGGTATTCGGTCAGCGCCAGTAATCCTTTCATCAAGGTAGGTGTCCAGGGTTTGGTTTTCAGGTCACCGGCCTTGTTTTCGGCCTGAAGGACTGCCACTTTTTCAACTTCATGACAAACAGTCTCCGCGCCCAATTCCGTTATTAACGGCATTTCAGGGTAATCAAGCCCTTTGTCTGCGGCTTTAAGCTGCCGAACCGTAGCCGGTGGCCTGCTCACTATCTTACACATCCGCCCGCCGTACCGGTAAACCTGGGCTTCGGGCGACCTGGCCAAGGCTTTTGATGCCTCCCTGCAAATGTGGCCGGTCCCATTAGGGTGATACTCTATTTCAGCCTTTGCCATGCGCGGTTTTTTAGCCCCGGCTGCCAGTCCGCTTTTAATGGTGGCCTCGGCCTCTTTTTTGTCCAGGCCGATTGTTAAGGCCACGTCTAAAAGTATGGTAGCTGCGTACTGTTCGGACAGCTCCCCGCCACCAACAAAACGACCGATTGAAAAAGCCGCGGAGTTTAGTGTGTGGTTCCGCTCTCCCTCCTGGGCGGCCTCAAGGGTTTTTAATTCGTCGGCGATCGCTGCCTTAATGTACGAGTTGGTAGGCATTCCATCAAAGCCCGCCGGTCCTTGCCCTTGGCGCCCTTGGCTTTGCCCTTGGTTCGGCGCCTCCTTCGGTTTGGACAAGGCGTCCAGTATCCACCCAGGACAATCAGCCATTTCACGCTCATCCCCCCAGTGATACCTGCCCCCGCTTGGGTGGCCAGACGGGGGAAGGATGACGTAACCGCCCAGGCTTCTTGTGTCTATTCCCGGTCCGATCTTGCGCGCTGAGTTTTTGACCTTCACGCCTTCGGGCTTTTTGAAGAAATACTGAAGCCCGCCGCCCCCTGTTTGTTGTGTCCTTGTGGCCGGCAGTGCCCCGTGGATCGCTTCAAGCTTTTTCAGGGTCTCCGGTCCTTCCGGCAGGTCAATGTCCAGAACAAGCATTGACTCCGGGACGGCAAAGCCGATACTTGCATCCGGGTGTTGGAGCCACCATCCTTTTATAACGGAGGGGTCTGTGCTGGCATCTTTAAACCCATGTGCTGTCAGTGGTTTTTTATCCAGGCCACAGGGGAATACCCGCCATCCTTTGGCGGCATAGCGCAAGGCGTGGGCCTGGTTGCTGTCCAGGCTGTCCAGGCTGTCCAGGCTTTCCAGGTTAGGGTTCTGGTTATCGTTGACGGCAGGCAACATGTTGATTATATTACTATTCATTGTATACGCTCCTTTCATAAACGCCGGGGTCCTCCTTTTCCCCCGGCGTTTTGCTTTTTTTAGGCTGCATCCCTGGACAAACAAACACGATTCTGGTTTTTAAACCGGTCAATGGCCTCTTGTTCGTACCTGGGGGCTCCCCCGACCATAACGTAATCCGGGCCTTTGCGCCGGTGGCGCCAGTTGTAGAGTGTCTGCGCTGCAATACTTAACTGGTCCGCTGCCTCTTTTGTGGTAAGGAGTTTGTTTCCCATAGTTTAAAATCCTTTCGCTTTTAGGGTGTTGCCGATTTTTACCGGCGTTTGCCCTATTCCTGCGAAATTTCGGGAAAACAATAAAAAAAGGGTGAGAAAAATCTCAACCCCTTGAAATTGAAAGGAATGTTCTTTTAAATTTTCTTAGAGTTTTCGGTCTATTTTTCGGCGAAGTTGTTTTTTAAGTGAATCTCGAAATTATAGCACCCGGAGTTGTGCGGGATAGGATCACCGTCAACATCCGGGAAAAGTTCCCTTAATTTTTTACGGAGAAACTCCACATCTTTCTCAACCGCAGGCCTGTTTAACATCGAATACCGAATCTTTCCGTCCTGTGTGGATGCGTCTAAAAAACAAGTCCACGATTTACGCGGTTGTCCGTTTCGACCGTCAGCAAAACCAAGTTGACGGTAGTCTTTTTCAAAGCTGTCTCCTGAAAATTGAAACAGGATTTCGTTTTCATTTAAAAACGTGGCTGTGATTCCTGTCCATTTCAGGGGGGCTGTGGTGGCCTCGTCATCGGGTTGGGTGTCGCTCTTCCAAGAATATTTAACCTCCCCCGATTTTGAAGGATGTTTTACATAGGCCAAATCAGGATGTATGTCGAACAGTCCCTTTTTCCTGACAAATTCAAGGAATTCAAATGGATTGACTTTTAAGTCGCTGTAACAATCTCTCCAACGTTGTCCAGCTCCAACCCGGCATTCCTCGTAGTCGCCAAAATCGGTTGGGTCCATGGGAGAGGAGTTTTTAACATCCCAGTTCTTTACTTTTTCTGCATCATAGCCCTTTACCTTCAATGTCTCTGCGTCAATGGCTCGATAAAACATTAGTAAATCAACTTCACGAACAATCTTTGCTATATGTTCAGCATCCGCTAATTCCGGGATTAAAAGCTCCGGACACAGATGTAATGCAATCCCCTCTTGGAGAGTCCAACAATCCAGCTTCTTTTGATACGAGATAAAAGGCTCCGGGTCCAGATGTGATACAAACCCATTTTCAAGTTCCCAAAGATCCAATTCGCTTTTCGACTCTGTATTAACCATTTCTGTCTCCTGTCACAAATTCCTGATTAAAGAACCCCCAGGAAGGCGGTTCAGGATTACCGCCGGTTCGGTCCGGGCAGCTATTCCGGGCCTATCCTGGGGAAAGTGTTATTTCAGATTTACAATTTTTGAATCATCCTGCGCCTGCAAATGTTCAGCCACGGCTTGACCTGCATCCTCAGAACCTTTTTTTAAAACAGTATCATTCAAGTGTGCATATCGCTGTAAAAGTTGGGGCGTCTTATGAGTCGTCAATTTTTGAAGGGTGTATAAATCAATATTTCCAGAGTTTACGGCCATTGTCGCAAAAGTATGCCTCAGTGAATGTATCGGTCTTGTTTCCTTTGGAAGGTTTGCCGCGGCTTTAATTTTATTCGCTGGTTCACTGATACTCGACAACTGCCCCCCATTTCTTCCGGGGAAAATATAATCGCTGTCCGTACGAACAACCTTTTCTAAAACTGATCGCGCCATGTTATTCAAGGGAATAATCTGGTCCTTGCCGCCTTTAGGGTCACGGATAGATATAAAACCCTTTTCAAAGTCAATATCGGACCATTTCAGTTTGAATATCTCACCACGTCGCATTCCAGTATAGAGAGCCATCAGCATAATATTCCCTGCCAAGGGGTGATCGTCTTGTTGAATGGCGTCATACAGGCGTGTCAATTCTTCAGGGCTTAACGAATCATCTTTTATATTGTCAACCTTTGGCATTTTAACTTTGAACTGCAAATTTTTACTAAGGCCAAGGTCAAAACCGTAGTTTGCAATTCGCTTCAAAAGAGACAAAATATGCTTAACTGTTTGTGCTGAATAAGTTTTCAACAGGTCCCTTTTATATCTTTCGACATCAAGGGGGATTATTTCGTCCGGTTCTTTATCGCCGAATGCTTTTTTTATGTGCTGCTCATATCTATTATTATCTTTCGTGTAATTAAGATTCTTCTTTCTTTGCAGCGAATATTCTTCCCACAGCCTGTCTATAGTGTATCTACCAGCTTCGGCAGCCTTCTTTGCCTGTTCAGCATCCCGCCTTTCTTGGTTGGTTGCCTGCTCCCCGTCAATCCTTTGCCCACGGATACCGGAAGCCCTGGCAGGGGTCATATCGTCTTGATATTGACGGCCTGCTTTTTCCTCCACCATCTTTCCGTCTTTGCGGTATCGAATGTAATAAATTTTTTCAGGTTTCCCCTGGGCGGATGTCCCTTCAAGGTAAAAAACCCCTGCATATTTTGTCTTAAATCTTTTCTTAGCCGCCATTGGTAGTCCTTTCAGCAAAAATTCTTCCCCACACTATTCCCCACACCTGCGGTAAATATACAGATATTCTGGAGTAAGTCAAGGTAATGGATGAAGTTTGAAGAGCTTTGTAAATAGGGGTTTTTAGTATGATTTAAAAAGGTGGGGTAAATCCGGGTAAGCTATCAATTTCGGCATCATGAGCCGTAAAAAACAGATCATTCCCTTCCTGGAAAAAGTATTCGGTTAGTCTGTAATTCAAGGGCTTTGGGGGTTTTGCCCAAAGCCCAACCCTTCATCTCAAGCAATTCATCCCTAATTGCCGATGGGATCGCCGCAAGCAAACCGGGGTTCATGTAAAGGGATAAGAATGTCCGCCTCTTTTTTTACCTGCACCATGATATCATAGGCTGAATAGACATCCACATGGGTGCCCGGCGGGATAACATCCATTTCCATCCCTTTGATTTCCAGCGGGGGATTGTAGTTTTCTTCAATGATGCAAAACCCGGTGATGGCGGCTTTGCCTTTTGGTGTGTCAATGAATACGGTCAAGCCCCCTTTGGTGTGGACCGGCGTATGTTTAACACAGATGCCGTCAACAATGGGGCCGTCCTCTTTCACTATCCTGATCTGCCCGTTTTCCTCCACATCCTCTATATAATCCTCCAGGTACCGGTAATCTAAGGGGTGCGGGTTGTGGATGGATTCAAGTTCTTGTTCATGCACGTAGAATATGGCGTTTTCACACTTATAATCGTTCTCGCAATGATCGTTGTGCAGATGGGTATGGATGACAATATCAATGTCTTCAGGTGCAAGCCCGTGTTTTTTTAAGCCCTGTTCAAAGGTGTAGATCTTCCCGTTAATGGCTTTTTCCCTTTGCTCAGATTGGATGGGATTCATTTCGCCGGTGTCCACCAGGATATTTTTGTCCCCGCCCTTGATTACCCAGCAGAAAATGGGAATGGTATAGGTCTCGCCTTGGCCGTACTGGTAGGTCATCATGCTCTTGTCAAAAACTTTTGTCCCCATGGCAACGGGGTGGATGGTATAGGTCATTGTATTCCTCAATGTACTGGTATTGTTTTTCAGAGGCTCCAAGGCAGGCGGCGTATAAATTTTTCTCAATTTATTTCATCTGAGAGCCTAACATTGTTTCATAGTATCCCAAAACCTTTTCTTGTATAGAATGAAGACAGTTGAAATGTCAACCTGAACGCTTAAAAGTTTTGACAAAAAACATCCGGCGTTTATAAAGGCCAAAACAGATTCTCAAGGCGTTGGACATGGTTTATAGTTACTTATTTTTATAACTTTTTTTTCATAATTTGTCTGTTTTTTACCAACCAGCACCTGCTTTCACCCCCCCCAGGATATAGTCCTGCCACGCTAAACATCCTGTAAAAGAAGGCGCCACGCCCAATTGTGATCAGATATCAAAAACTGGCACCCATATTGCATTCATTTCCATCAACTTGGAATAAATTAAACGGATCAACAGGAGACCATAAGCAGGAGGCTAAATAAATGAGAAGTGTAATCATTCTGGTTTTTATGGTGACAGGAGCAGTAACCATATCCCGAAATTGACTTACTGAGCTGATATTGCATGTTTCATAATAAATTGTTTTTTGATCATTGCCGCAGATCCTATTGAGGGAAATGTCAGTTGAAAAAAATACGCTTAATGCTGTTTGTTCTGTTTGTACTCATCTTACCGGCTGTTTCAGCTTCAGATCCAAAGAAAGATATCTCGCTTCCCCCCCAAGAACAAGAATCGAAGATCATCAATAAAACGTTGAAAATTTTTACACCTGAAGAACATGCGGAAATCCAAAACAAATGGTTATCCGTCCGATATGAACACGGCATCCATCTAACGGATGTCTTTAAATGGCTTTTAGGTGTGTCAGGTATACTGGGTGCCGTCATTTTGGCCGTCATTTTCTGGAAACGGACCTTAAGCAGGAAAATAACAGAACGTAAGGCTGTTGAAAAAGAACTGCAGAATAGTCAAAATAGATACCCTATCCTCTGCAGCGCCTCCTTTGAAGGCATTATAATTACCGACAATGGGGTAATTGTCGAGGCCAATACCGTAGTAGTTCAAATTTTAGGGTATACCTTACCGGAAATTATCGGAATGGAGGTGACTGAAATTTTTGCGCCCAAAGTACGGGATGATGTCAGGGCAAAACTGCTGGCCGGATATGAAAAAATGTACGAAAGTGTCGGCCTGACCAAAGGCGGTGTAGAGTTTCCAGTTGAAATTTATGCCGGGATGTTCACCGATAAACACCGGCAGGTCAGATGTGCCGCCATTCGTGACCTTTCGGAGCGGTATAAAGCCCGGGATGCATTGCGTGAAAGTGAAAAAAAATTCCGTGCAGTTGCAACGGGTGCTCAGGATGCCATCATTATGACGGACGGCCACAGGAAAATAACTTTTTGGAACAAGGCAGCTGAGAGAATTTTTCAATATTCGGAAAATGAGGTTATGGGAAAAGATCCCCATGAATTCATTGCGGCCCTTTCATTTTCTAAAAAGTTTAAAGAGGTATATCCGCGTTTTCAACAGTCCGGCAAAGGAGATGTAATCGGCAGGACAATAGAATTCGCAGCCTTGAAAAAGGGAGGAAAAGAGTTCCCGATAGAGATGTCCCTTTCAGCCATTCAGATAGAGGGACAATGGTGTGCCATTGCTGTTATCAGGGACATTACTGAACGCAAAAAAATGGAAGCCGAACTGAGACGTCTGGCGACCACAGACGCCCTGACCGGTGTGAGTAACCGGCGCGGTTTTATGGAAAAGGCTGAACATGAACTAAGGCGGGTGCAGCGCTATGGAAATCCGTTTACCATGATAATGGTCGATATCGATCATTTTAAATCTATCAATGATAACTACGGCCACCAAGTAGGGGATCTTGTTTTACAAAAAATGGCACTGGCAATTAAATCCGCCCTAAGGAAGAGCGACATCTTCGGGCGTATTGGCGGTGAAGAATTTTCAATTGTTCTGATGGAGACTGAACCAGATACTGCGATATCAATCAGTGAACGAATTCGGTCTCGTATTGAAGCGCTCAGCATCCATACGGGAAAAGAAACGGTCCATATCACAATCAGCATTGGGTTGACATTTTTCAGAGAGGGAGATGATATCTCCACTGTCAGTAACCGTTCGGACGAGGCGCTCTATGCTGCTAAGGAAAACGGCCGAAATTGTGTAGTTTCTCTTTAGGGAACACGACAGTTCACCCAGGGCACAGATCATTAAACCACTTTTCCGTCTTTCCAGAATGGCGACATCTGCCGCAGTCTGTCAATGGCCGGCACCAGGGTTTGTACGATGGTGTCCATTTCCGCTTTTGTATTATAGTGGGACAATGAAAACCGAATGGTGCCGTGGGCTGATTTAAAGGGCACCTTCATGGCCATAAGCACATGGGAAGGATCCAGCGAGCCAGAGGTACAGGCAGACCCCGAGGAGGCGCATATGCCGGCCTGGTTCATCAGCATGAGGATGGATTCCCCCTCAACGGCATCAAAACCAATAGATAAGGTATTTGGCAGGCGGTTTTCCCTGTCCCCGTTGACGGACGTCGCAGGGATGGCATCTAAAAGCCGAGTCTCAAGGTAATCCCGGATTTCACGAACTTGTGTATCCATCAGGGGAAGATGCGCTTTTGCAAGTTCACAGGCCTTGCCCAAACCAATGATGGATGCTGTGTTTTCCGTGCCGCCCCGGCGGCCCTTTTCCTGGTGACCGCCAATGAGGAAAGGCGAAAACTTGATCCCCTTTCTGACATACAGCGCGCCAATACCCTTGGGTGCATGGATTTTATGTCCGGACAGGGAAAGCATGTCCACCCCTGCAGCCTTAACGTCAATGGGAATCTTGCCCACGGCCTGAACCGCATCCGTATGAAACCAGATCCCTTTTTCCTTTGCCTTTTCTGCAATCTCAGCAATGGGAAAAATCACCCCTGTTTCATTATTGGCCCACATGACAGAGACGATAGCGGTATCATCGGACATGGCTTTGTAAAGGGTATCAAGATCAAGACGGCCCTTGTTATCCACCGGCACAAAGGTCACCTTGTACCCCTTTTTCTCCTGGAGGTGAGCGCAAAGATTCTTGATGGCCGGATGCTCAACTGCCGTGGTGATAATATGTTTTTTCTGCGGAAATGCGC
This sequence comes from Desulfobacter postgatei, assembly GCA_003252055.1. GTDB lineage: Bacteria > Desulfobacterota > Desulfobacteria > Desulfobacterales > Desulfobacteraceae > Desulfobacter > Desulfobacter postgatei_B. Next base: position 12,592 of record QKDP01000217.1, read on the forward strand.
TGATGGCCGCGTTAATGGCTGCATTATCGCTTTCAGTGCCGCAGGAGGTAAAAATAATGTCGCGAGGGTTTGCATTGATCAGGTCTGCCACCTGGGCCCTGGCCTGCTGGACTTTTTTATGCACCATATCTGCAAAGCCATACATTGAGGAGGGGTTGCCGTAAAACTGTCCTAAATACGGCAGCATCTCTTGGATCACTTCGTCAGCCACCTGGGTGGTGGCGTTATTATCGGTATAAATCATATCAATCCTTTTTTAAAATCAATCTGCTGCCGAATATGTTTCCATGGAGGCCATGGTCTTGTGGACAATTTCTTCAATTCTGTCCAAACATTTGCCGCAGCCGCCGCCGGCTTTAAGATAATTGGTCACATCTTCCGTATTTTCAAGGCCATAGTTTTTAACGGCATCCATAATTTCAACATCTGTCACATCAAAGCATTCGCATACCATCTCTCCTGGTTTTTCAAGGATCTGAATTCCGCGGAAATCGGCAATGGCTTTTTTAAGGGCTGCCTGGCCCATGACCGAGCAGTGCATTTTTTCTTTGGGAAGCCCGCCCAGGTAATCGGCAATGTCGTCATTGGTTACTTTAGCTGCCTCATCCAGGGTCATGCCCTTGATGATCTCGGTTAACGCCGAGGAGGAGGCCACGGCAGACGCACAGCCAAATGTCATAAAAGAGGCGTCTGTGATTCTTTCATTCTCGTCTACCTTTAAATACAGTTTAAGTGCATCGCCGCAGTTCAAAGACCCTGTTTCACCAATGGCGTTGGCCCCTTCAAGCTCGCCTACATTCCTCGGCTTCAAGAAATGATCCATGACTTTTTCTGAATAATTCCACATATCGGCTCTCCTATTATCCTGTAGTCTTCATCCCTTTGACAGGATGGCTTTCTCTTTAAGAAGGTACTACATGGTGGTGGTTTGTCAATTGGGCTTAAATTATTTTTCCGTACGCGAGCAGCTGTGAAACCATGGCACAACAAGGATCAGGCAGGCCCGGCCGCCGGCAAGGATGGTACCTCCGGTATCTGATTGAGCAGTATGGGTAAAGACGGGGCTAACCGGAATGGGAATCCCGCAATTTCCTGCGCAGCACTTTACCGACGGTGGAGACCGGAAGCGCATTTTTGAATTCAATGATCCGGGGACGCTTGTATCCTGCCATGTTTTCCTTGCAGAAGGCCATGAATTCTTTCGTATCTGCAGTCTGACCTTCCTTGAGTTTGATAACCGCTTTTACGGTTTCACCGCGGTGTTTGTCCGGGACCCCGACCACTGCGCACAATTCAACTTTGGGATGGCTATATATAATATCCTCCACCTCCCTGGGGTAAACATTAAATCCGCCCACGATGATGATATCTTTTTTTCTGTCCGTAATCAGGATAAATCCATCCTCGTCAATGTGACCGATGTCTCCGGTGAGAAAATAGCGTTTGCCTTCAATGGTGACAAAAACTTCAGCATTGGCATCCGGCTTGTTCCAGTATCCCTTCATGACTTGGGGGCCGCAGGCTGCCACTTCTCCATCTTCACCCCTGGGCAGTTCCCTTGCGGGGTCATTAAGATCCAGGATTTTTATGTCGGTGCCGGGTAATGGAAATCCAATGGAACCTATTTTTCTGGTTTCCCGGTTGGTGGGATTGGCCGACAGCACGGGCGCGGTTTCCGTCAATCCATATCCTTCAAAGATAACAGCTCCGGTTTTTTTCTCAAACTGGCGGCAGACATCCGGCGGCATGGGAGCACCCCCTGAAAAACAGCCCATCAGGGAAGACAGATCATACTCATCAAGCTTGGGATGGTTTGTAAAGGCCACAAAAATTGTGGGTACGGCCGGCATGAGCGTGGGGCGGTATTTCTGGACGGCCTTGAGGACATCAGTGAAGGGGGGCTTGCCCGCTCTAGGGTCCGGGATGCATACCAGGCTGCTGCCGGAGCCTGCGGCACACAGCATGGCCACGGAGATGCCGAAACTGTGATACCAGGGCAAAATGCCTAAAAAACGATGGTATCCCCCGTGGTATGCTTTTTCCAACGGTTTGCCTTCACCGTGGGACAGCCTTAGATATTCCATGATTGTAGTCACTTGGTAGGTAAAGTTGATGTGCACAAGTTCCGCACCCTTAGGTATGCCTGTGGTGCCACCGGTGTATAGCATGACAGCCGTATCGTTGACCGGATCAATGTCGATATCCGGTGGCTCGGGTTTGGACTGGGCCACCAGGTCGTCAAACTTGATATGCCCAGGTTCATGGTGAAGGGCTTTGGGGATTTTGCCGAGAAGACCGCCTAAGAATCCCTGTAATTTCGGCAGGTAGCTTTTAATATTACAGACCACCACGGTTTCGACACCTGTGTCTTCAACGGCCTTGACCACATTGGGGTAAAAGGTGGGGTGGTCCATGCAGAACACCATTTTCGCAGTGGAATCATCAAGCTGGTGTCTTAATTCTGTGGGCGTATAGATGGGGTTGCAGGTCACTGCCACGGCGCCTGCCTTCATGATACCGAAAAAGATTTCAGGAAAATGGGGCAGATTGGGTAAAACTATTGCCACCTTGTCCCCTTTTTTGATGCCTTGTTTTGCCAGAAAATAAGCGATCCGGTCCGCCGAATCCTTGACCTGGGAAAAGGTCTTTTTTGCCCCGTTGAATATGGTGAAAATTTGATTGGGATAACGGGCTGCCGAGTTGTCCAGCAATGTGAAAACAGGATAGAGGTAGTTGGTGACGTTGTGCGCAACACCCTCAGGCCAAAGCGGGGTGTTCCAAGGGCCGGCTGCAGTGTTTACCCGGTTTGTCTGATTTGCCATATGAGGACCTCTTCTTTATTTGGATATCAACTTACCGTGACCCTAATCCCAAAGGTCTTATCCTATTAACTGGTTGATTTCAAATATTGGCAGACAAACCGCAAGAATGATAAATCCGATTACCACTCCCATGATAAGAATGATCAAAGGCTCGATGATTGAGGTGGCGGCTGTAATGGCTGTCTGAACATTTCTTTCAAACAGTTCTGCTGATTTTTCAAGCATTTTTTCCATTTCCCCACTTTTTTCCCCCACTTTGATCATCTGGGCTGCCAGGTCTGGAAAGGCTGAATTTTTTTCCAGAACAGAACCAAGACTGCCACCTTGTTCCACGGTATGGGCTGACTTTTCGATCAGTTCGGCAATCACCCGGTTGCCGGAAATGGTTTTGGTAATGTCCAAGGCCGTTAAAAGAGGCACCCCGTTGTCAAGCAAAGACCCTAACGTTCTGGAAAACCGGGACGCAATGAGCTGTCTTGTCAGGCTTCCGGAAACCGGCAGGGATAAGATGATCCGGTCCAGAATACGCCCCCCTTTGTCGGTTCTGCGGATGCCGTACAGGCACAGAAGCGCTAAAAACGGTGCGGGAATGATCAGCCACCACCACGCTTTTACCATGCCGCTGATACCAAGAAGAATCTGGGTGGGCATGGGCAGCTCGTGGTTCATATCTGTAAATATTTTTGTAATATTGGGGACAATAAAGGTTAAAAGAAACACAAGTACAAGAAAACCAATGACAGCCATGAACACCGGATAAGCAAGGGACGCCTGGACTTTTTTTTTTGTGTCCTCTCTTTTTTCACTGAAATCAGCCAGCCTTTCCAGCACAACCTCTAAGGTGCCGGAGGCCTCCCCTGCTTTGACCATGTTTATGTATACGGCAGAAAAGACCTGGGGGTGGGCACCTAAAGCTTCGGCAAAACTGTTTCCCTCTTCAATGGCATCCTTGACCCTTGACAGGACCCGCTTAAACGCCTTGGTCCTGGCCTGGGGCACCAGGGTGGCAACGGCTTTGAGCAAGGGGAATCCCGCTGTCAGAAGCGTGGCCAGCTGGCGTGTAATCATGGTTATTTCCGAAGATTTTACAGAAGAGAAAAGAGGCGGCAGGTGAAAGGCTTTTTTACTTTGTATCTCTTTTTTTGTTTTAATTCGGCCGGCCCCTGATTCAATTCGAAGGATTGAGGTGGGGAAAATGCCTTTTTGTCTCAAATCATCCTGGGCTGCATCGGGATTTTCAGCATCTATAATGCCTGATTTTTTTTTGCCGGAAGCAGTCAGTCCGTTATATTCGAAAACAGCCATATAAAATGCTTTCCTTTATATTCCGAATAGGCGTTGATCATACACGGCGCCCACCCTTCCGTCGATCCGACATCCGTCTCTCCGGTATATCGGCCACCAGGCGTTGATCATACATGGAGCCCACTCCATATTCATCCCTGCGCATGAATTTATCCACAGCAGGCCCTATAAGCTGCATTTCCGGGTTATTTTTCTGGACCTCCTGGGCAATGTGCATTTCCTTGGTGCAGCCGGTGGAGTAGGTGGCATCCTTTCCGATCCATTCCGGCGGTACCTTCTGTTCCATGAGTTCAAAGCTTTGGGCAATGTCCTCGGAGGTCTGGAAACGCCAGATATCAATGTATCCGCTTCGTTGAACAATTTCCCACATATACATCAGATCATCGGCATCCATTCCCGGCTCATAATATAAAGCGGGGTTAATGATAAACAGGTTGGCGGACTGATTTTTTAAATGTTCAATAAAACGGCTCATTATCTTTGTTGCCACATTAATTTTACCGGGGATGGAACCGATGATGCCGGAGTAAAACATCACGGTCATTTTTTTCTCCTTGGCCTGCTTCATTTCGGAAATAATTTTATCGGCTTTTTCCTCAAGATCCGTGAGGCTGAAATTGATAAAATCAGGGTGCCTGGGTTTAAAGACAATGTCAAGTCTGTTGTCTTTTGCGCAGATATTGATCACATCCCTGGTAAACCTGAAATGGGTGTGGATCATTCGGTTTTTTTGTTCCGGCCCCCTTGTCACCACGCAGTCCACCTCCTTGAAAATCCGTGAAAAGGTGGTGGAGACCAACAGAAGATTCAGTGCTTCCTGGGTACCGTCGGATATCACATACAGATGTTCATCCTGTTTCAGGCGCTGGACCAGCTTGTTTTTGCTGATGGCTTTGTCGTGGATGAAATGGGCCTGGTCCAGGGCCTTGGCAAGAACCGGGTCTGTACGGGTGTCGGTCAGGCAGACTTTTTTAAAAAATGGTCCTTCCTTGACTGCAAGGATCACCACATGGCCAATGTTTGCAAGGAACTGGGCAATGGCAATGTCCGCCACAACATCCCCGGACTCGTCGGTAAGCCAAAGAATTTTCGATTTTGGCGTATTCAGCAGTTCAAGAAGCCTTTCCATGCCGTTGCCGGTAATTCTGGCTTTAAATAAGGCCTTTATGGCCAAAGACGAGGGAACCCTGAAATTGTCATCCTGCCATAGGGCAGAGGCCGCCAAAAGGGAGAGCCGCCGTGTGAACTCTATTTCATTGATTTTTGTCTTAACCTCTTTAAGCGTCAACTCCTTGATGTTGTCAATGGTACCATCAACTTTGTTTAAGGCTTTTTTAAAGGATTCCGAAACCATGAATCTGTGTGCCCTGGCATTTTCCTCTCTTTTTCGGCTTTCATAGGGGTCTTCTATATGGGTCCGGCTTAAGAATATTTTATACAGGCGTTTTTCAAGCCGGGAGGGTATGAGCAGCCGGCTTTGGATTTCGATATCATACTTTATTCTTATCAGGCTGGACAAGAATGTACGGTCATATTCTGAATCAATGAACTCTTCGATAAGGGCAAAAATTTTGTCAAGCACGTTACGGTAACGGTTGCACAGAAACCTTGGCCTTTTCCGGGACATAATTGCAGTAAACATGGTATCGGAACAGGGATAGAACCGTTCGTTATTTTCCGGATACACCATGAATTCCATCTGCTCCCGGGATCCGACTTTTGTGGGATAGGCAAATGGATCAATATGGTTTTCAAGAAAAAATGCCGTAAACCATGCACTTTGGTCCGGATCTGTATTAACGGGTATAGGTTCAACTTTACAGGATACCATTCTTTCTCCTTAGGGTCTTAAAAATTCAGTGATGCCAGCTTTTTGCCGGACAGCGCCATCAGGCTTACACTGTTGCTGTCAATAATGGCAAAGGTGGCCATACCGTTTCTGGGAACGGCAATGGAGCCCGGATTCAGATGGATGCAATTTTGAATTTTTTCGAGCTGGGGCAGGTGGGTGTGTCCCTGGATAATGATATCTGTGCCCTGGGGAATTATCAGGGTATCCTTATGCCCGTGATGCATGAAAATGGTTTTATCAAAGGCCTTAAAGCTCAGTTCATGGGAAAATCCTTTACAGAATCCTTCCACGTCACAATTGCCGTAAATATAGAACAATTTAAAATCCAGGCCGGCAATAGCTGACCGGATCTGGTCCGGGGCAAAATCCGGCTCATTGTAGCTGCCATACCTGGTATCAAACAAATCCCCTGCAATGGCAACGGCATCACCGGGGCAGGCTAATGCTTTTACCGTCAACCAGGCCGGGAAACTGCCGTGAATATCCGAAAACACTAAAA
>QKDP01000345.1 GCA_003252055.1 Desulfobacter postgatei
CCATCACTTGGGCAATTTTTGTTTCCAGGGGGATCTCAACTTCGCCATAGTCCGTACCATCCCTGGTTACAAATTCTTCAACAACATCTTGAAGCGCTTCCGTGCTCAATTGGTCATATGGGATTTTAACAGCCTTCAATTTTCAGGTTTCCAGTCATTCAGTGTTGCTGTTTTTTTGTGGGCCGGCGTTTTCTTGATTTGATATTCCAGCTGGTAGGCCTAACATTTGGTCAAATGTCCTTTGACAGCAGCCAACTTTACCGGCAGGCGGGATCTGGTAAATAATAATATTTTATTTGGTATATTCAAAGGGGCGTGATATATCAGTCATTGATAGCACCAGGGCACTGATTGTGCGATAATGTGTTTAAAATTCAGGATCTTTCATGGATTCTAAAAGAAAAAAAATTGTGATTGCTGAAGATAATACCCTACTGCGTGAAGGGTTGTGCCTGATGATTAATTCGGATCCGGATCTTGAGGTGGTGGCCCAGGCCGCAGACGGGTTTTCTGCCATTGAAACTACCCTTTCTCTCAAAGAGCCGCCGGACCTGGTCATGATGGATCTGTCCATGCCAAGAATGGACGGGGTCTCTGCCATCAAAGAGATTAAACGCCAGAGACCGGATTCCAAAATCATGGCGTTGACCATTCACGATTCCGATGAATTTATTCTGGAGTGTTTTGATGCCGGCGCGTCAGGATACTGCTTGAAGGATTCATCCCAGGACGAGCTGTTAAAAGCCATCCATGTGGTTCTATCCGGAAAAACTTATATCGGTCCGGGGATTGCGGGCACCGTCATGGAAGGGTTTCTGGACGGCCGCAGGAACAGGAAACTGAAAAGTAAAACCGCCTGGGACAGCCTGACCCAGCGGGAGCGGGAGGTCCTCAAGCTGGTGGCTGAGGGCTATACCAGCAAAGAGGTGGCCGGTTTCTTATGTATCAGTCCCAAAACCGTGGAACGTCACCGCTCCAACATTATGAGCAAGCTGGATCTGCACAATGTCTCCGAATTGACTGCATTTGCCATTGAAAAGGGGCTGGTCGTAAAATAGGAGATCTTTTCCATCTCTTTTGATTCCATTCTCAAACAGGACTGCTATTCTTATTTTTTAAAATGCATCGGCAAAGGGAACAATGGCGGAAACTGAGATAATGGAAAACAGCGGGAAAGGGGTTGCTGTCCAGGCCGGGGCTTTCATTGTGATGCTGATGGCCTTTTACATCAGCACGCTTTATAATTATCTGTTCTTTCATACCCTGGCTGAGATGTTTGCCGTGGTGACCGCCTGCAGTATTTTTATGGTCACCTGGAATGCCCGGCGCTTTTTTAATGAAAAATCGTTCTTCACTTTTGTGGGGATCGCTTATCTTTTTGTGGGTATCCTGGATCTTGTACATGCCATGACCTACAAAGGGCTCACTATTATCCAGGGCATTGACGCCAACGTGCCTACCCAGTTATGGATATCGGCCCGCTATCTTGAAAGCATTGCGTTTTTAAGTTCGTTTTTTTTATTCAAAAGTCAAGTCAAAGCAAAAACCTATTTTCTGGGCTTTTCAGCTGTCATGGTTCTGATTCTACTCTCCATTTTCCAGTGGCAGATATTTCCCGACTGCTATCTTGAACATACCGGCGGTCTGACCGCTTTCAAGAAAAGCAGCGAATACATCATCTGCCTGATTCTGGCTGTGGCACTAACCGTCCTTTACCGCAACCGGGGCCGGTTTGACCACCGCCTCTTCAACTGGCTGCAGGCATCCATCATCATCACAATTGCCTCTGAATTGCTGTTTACAACCTATATCGGGGTTTACAGTAACGCCAATATGTTGGGACATTATTTGAAAATCGTTTCCTTTTACTGTCTTTACAAGGCCTTGATCGAAACCGGTCTTTCTATGCCTTACAGTACTTTGTTCAAGGATCTGAATAACAGCAGGGAAAGCTACCAGGCACTGTTTTCAAATATGATCGACGGATTTGCCAGGCATAGGATCATTCTGGATAAAAACGGCGTGCCTGTGGACTATGAAGTTCTGGAAACCAATCCGGCTTTTGAAAAACTGACAGGCTTAAAAAATGTGGAAGGAAAGAAAGCCACACACCTGCTGCATGATTTGAAAAAGGATTCGGTAAACTGGATTGAACTTTTTGGCAAGGTTGCCATGGAAGGCGAATCTGTTCGTGTTGAGGGTCGCTTTGGCCAGCTTGGAAAATGGTTTTCCATTAATGCCTATTGTGTCAAGCATGGCGAGTTTGTCACTATTTTTGAAGATGTCACGGAAAGAAAACAGGCCATTGATGCACTCCATCTTCAAAGGGAGTGGCTCAACACCACGTTAAACAGCATCGGAGACGGTGTCATCTCAGCCGATGAAAACAGACGGGTTTCCTTTATTAATCCGGCCGCAGAAAAGCTCACCGGCTGGACGCGGGCAGATGCTTTGGGGAAAATGATTGAAGACGTTTTTTTCATAGATCCGGAAGCTCAGGCGTCGGCCTGTACACAGATACGGCAGTCCTATATTCACGAGAACCTGCCGATTCCACTTGCCTGCAAAGGGTTACTGGTGTGCAGGGATAACGCCCGGATTCCTGTTGAGGAGACCATCAGCCAGATTAAAAATGAAAAAAAAGAGGTGATCGGGCTTGTGCTCGTATTTCGCGATATTACCGTCCAGCAGGCGTACCAGGAAGAACTCGAAGACGCCAATGAGCTTCTCGAAGAAAAAATTGCCGAACGGACCCGTTCCCTGCACCGGACCATTAAACGCCTTGAAAAAGAGATCGAACTTCGTGTGGCAGCTGAAACCCGTTTCCAGGAGGCCCATCAGGGGGTGCTGGGGCGGGCGGATCAGCTCAGGGCGCTGGCCGGAAAGCTCACCATGGCAGAACAGGCGGAACGCAGGCGGGTGGCAAAAGTGCTGCACGACGGTATACAGCAGTATATGGCGGCAGCCAAGCTGCACTTAAGCGGCTTGGAACGGCAGATCAAAGACCCGCAGTTGAACAAAGCCGCTAGAAAAATTGAAGACACCATCGGTACCTGCATCCAGATGGCCCGCTCGTTAAGCGCAGATTTAAGTCCGCCGGCGCTTTACAGGGGGGGGCTGATCTCCGGTTTAAGATGGCTTGCCGGAAGGATGGAGGAGCGACATCAGTTTCGCGTGGATTTTACGTCACAGATGACCAGCATATCGCTTTCCGAAGATATTGTGCTGCTGGTGTTTGAATCCGTGCGCGAGCTGTTGTTTAATGCGGTCAAGTATGCCGGAACGCCAGAGGCAAAAATCAGGCTGAAGGCCGACGGTGAGCACCGTCTTTGTCTCAGTGTACAGGATGAGGGTAGGGGGTTTGACCCATCCGGCATCACTGTTTCCGATAATATGAAGCAGGGACTTGGATTGTTCAGTATCCAGGAGCGGATTCAGTTGATCGGGGGAACGTTTAACATCACCAGCAGCCCCGGAAACGGCAGCCGATTTGATATTGTGCTGCCGTTTTCAGCAGACGATGAGCCGTTCGGCGAGTCTGCTCCCTGTGCGGGTAATGATGTTCGGGAACACTCATCCGGAACAGATATCCGGGTGCTGCTGGCGGACGATCATGCCATTTTCCGTAAGGGTGTATTTCAGGCATTAAAGGAGGCGGCCGGCATCCGGGTGGTCGGCCAGGCCCATGATGGTATGGAGGTCGTGGAGCTGGCTGAGAAGTTAAAGCCTGATGTCATCCTGATGGATATCAATATGCCCGGCATAGATGGCATTGAGGCCACCAGCCGTATTTATAAAGTGTATCCTGAAATAAAAATCATCGCTCTGTCCATGTATGAGAAAAAAGACTATGTCCGGGACATCATTGCTGCCGGTGCCGTTGATTTCATCAGTAAAGGGTGTACCGCCGCTGAAATGGTGGCGGCCATTCATAGTGCCGTGGCCGTTTAAACGCGGGTTTTTGGCCCGGCACTAGGTTTAAAAAACGGGGCTGGTAAAATCTGCAAACAACCTTTAAGACGTCCAGAGTCCGTGAATGTTGCAGTACTCCCGGGAGGTTACGTTTTTAGAACAACCTTTAAAAATTGCTTCCGGGGCCTGGCCCGGTTTCAAATAATGACGGCAGGATGTCTCACCGTCAATGACCTCAATCCATTCAATAAAGTGTTTTTCCTCCATGGGGTGGGGATTGGACCCGACTTTTACCTTGATGCCTTCGGCTGTTGCTTCAACCACGGGGACATGTTTTTCTTTGCCCTCATCCGCAGATTTTTCTTCAAAAAGAACCATTTCAGCACCGCAGCAGACCAACGTTCCATCAGCCCCGTGAAGGACTTCTACAACATTCCCGCAAAGCTCGCATTTATAAACCTGTTTTCTTTCAGCCATGTTTCCTCCTTAATTTAAATTTTTTTCTGTACCGGTTAAGCCTATGCTCATGTTTCCTGCCCGATTTGATGCGTTAAGATTACAGCGAAGACCATTAATCGTAAATTCGGGTTTTTACCCATTGGGGCCTGTATAATTATGTATTTGGAAATAGATGTTGCGGTCACATTATCCGTCGGACTGGCCTGAATTGTGCTTATGGTTTTTATATGAAAGTCACAATAGGTTATTAGATTACTTTCATGGTTTGTTGTGGGTTGAGCCTGGATGTCGATAGACCCGATCAGCCCATGGCTGTTATTCATAGGATTTAATGTTGATAACAAACGAAAGGCGGTGAACAAATGAAAACTGTTTTAATCACCGGTGCATCAGGCTTTGTGGGAAAGACTCTTGCAGAAAAATTTCTGGGTGCGGGCTGGCAGGTAAACGGAATCGGCACTTCGCCAAACCATCCCCTGTCTGATACGCATGATGGTTTTTTCTGGACCAGTGCTGATACCTCTTTGCCGGGGGCCTGGCAGGATCTTGTGGCGCAATCGGATGTCATCGTCAACCTGGCGGGCAGAAATATTTTTAAACCCTGGACACCAGCGTATAAAGAAGCCATTTATAATTCCAGAATTCAAACTACAAAACATCTGGTGGATGCCATGCCCGGCACTTTTCATGGGCAGTTGATCAATGCCTCTGCGGCAGGATTTTACGGTGACCGGGGTGATACACCTTTGCTTGAGACAGAACCGTACGGCACCGGATTTTTGGCCCGGCTATGTCGGGACTGGGAAGCGCAGGCCCAAAGCGCCGCATTAAAGGGGGCAACGGTGGCGGTGATGAGATT
>QKDP01000122.1 GCA_003252055.1 Desulfobacter postgatei
TTTCTCGAACGGGCTGATAAGACATCCCGGATACTGGACGTTAAATACTTCATGCTGTTGCCCAAGCCTGAAAACGTCAACTCACCCTACGATGTAATCCAGTGGGGCGCTGTGCTGAAATCCACCTCCGGATTTGAAATCTATAGAAAACAATTTCACCGGATTGTACCCAAACAGGTGTGCGACTTTCTAATCTTTGATCCGGACTTTCCCAGATCCATCCACTGCTGCCTGACAAATGCCAAGTGGGCCCTGCACAAAATCACCGGTACCCCCAGGGGGGCCGCATCCAATCCGGCGGAAAAAAGCCTGGGCCGGTTATGTGCAGACCTGGATTATTCGGATATTGATGATGTAATTTCTGCAGGCATGCACGAGTACCTTGATTATCTACAGACAAAGATTAACCGGGTGGGGATTGACATCCGAGAGGCATTTTTCAGAATCCCCGACAACCTGACGGTACAGGCGTCTGTATCAGTCCAGTAAAACGTACCTGACCCATCTTTTAAGGAGCATTTACATCCATGGCAATTCAAGTGGCCTTATATCATAAGACCGATTATAAATATGACCGCAAAATCCAGTTAGGCCCTCAGGTGATCCGGCTGCGCCCCGCCCCCCACTGTAGAACCTCGATCCTAAGTTACAATCAGACCGTTTCTCCGGAGGACCACTGGATCAACTGGCAGCAGGACCCTTTTTCCAACTACCTGTCCAGGCTTAATTTCCAGGAAAAGACCGATCATTTTTCCATTGTAGTGGATCTTGTGGCGGAAATGGTCACCATCAACCCCTTTGATTTTTTTCTGGAGGAGCATGCCCGGGAGTATCCATTTAAATATTCATCCGAGGTGAAAAAGGACCTGGGGCCTTTTTTGCAAAAAACCCGTGTGGGCAGCAAGTTTACGGCCTATTTTTCCAGCATCAGCCGCAAAAAGGAGAACACCATTGATTTCCTGGTCCGGGTGAACCAGGATCTGCAAAAGGCCATCCGCTACAACATCCGCATGGAGCCCAATGTCCAGACCTGTGAGCAGACGCTGACCAAACAATCCGGCTCCTGCAGGGATTCGGCCTGGCTCCTGGTCAATATTTTACGCCATCTGGGACTGGCAGCCCGGTTTGTCTCCGGGTACCTGATCCAGCTTGCTGCCGATGTCAAATCCCTTGAAGGTCCTTCCGGACCGGAACGGGATTTCACGGATCTGCATGCCTGGGTGGAGGTATTCCTGCCCGGGGCCGGCTGGGTGGGGCTGGACCCCACATCCGGACTTTTAGCCGGTGAAGGCCATATCCCCCTTGCCTGCACCCCGTTTCCCAAAAGCGCGGCGCCTGTCACAGGGGGGCTTGAAGTGTGCGAGGTGGAATTTTCCCACACCATGCGCGTTACACGCATCCACGAAGATCCCCGATCCACCAAACCCTATCCCGAGGAGATCTGGACAAAGATTCATGATCTTGGATTCCGGGTGGATGAAGAGATTAAAAAACAAAACATCACCCTGACCATGGGCGGGGAACCCACCTTTGTGTCGGCCACGGACATGGACGGTGATGAATGGAACACCGCAGCCGTGGGGCCCACCAAAAGAATCAAGGCCATGGAACTGCTCCAGCGCCTGCGCGGCAAATGGGCCCCGGGCAGCCTGCTGCATATTGGTCAGGGCAAATGGTATCCAGGCGAGTCCCTGCCCCGCTGGGCCCTGGGTTGTTACTGGCGAAAGGACGGCAAACCCCTTTGGCAGGATCCATCTCTTCTGGCGGATGATACCCAGGACTACAAATTCGGCCCGGCCCAGGCAAAAACCTTGATGCAGACCATCACCCAGACGCTGGGCGTGGATGAAGAATATATCATACCGGCCTATGAAGATGTGTTTCACTGGCTGTTAAAGGAACAACGCCTGCCGGAAAACGTCACCCCCGAAGACTCCCGACTGAAAGATCGCGAGGAGCGCGCCCGCATGGCCCGGGTATTTGAGCAGGGCATTGGTGCGGTCACCGGCTTTGTGCTGCCCATTAAAAAGGGCTCATGGAAAAGCTGTACCTGGGAGCTGCGTTCCAGCAATTTGTTTCTGGTGCCGGGAGATTCACCCATGGGGCTTCGCCTGCCCCTGGACAGCCTGCCCTGGGTATCGCCTAAGCGCTATCCCCATGTGGTGGAAGAGGACCCCATGGGAATTCACGGTCCGTTTCCGGACCCACTGACTTCCGAATCGGACAAGGAACGGTTGCGCCGGGCGGAAGAGGCAAAGGATGGTCAATTCCATATCCCGGGAAAACCTGAAACAGAAATCCGGGATGATGTTGTATCACAAACTCTTTGGCCCGCCGCCCATGCGGTCGATGATGCCGGCGACACCGAACCGGTCATCCGTACAGCCCTTTGTATCCAGCCCAGGGACGGGCGGCTGTATATATTCATGCCTCCCATGGCCAGTGCGACGGATTATTTCGAACTTATTTCCGCAGTGGAACAGGCGGCCCGCGCCACGGGCTTTCCCGTAATCATTGAAGGCTACACCCCGCCCTTTGACCACCGGATCAATGTCCTCAATGTCACGCCGGACCCCGGGGTGATTGAAGTAAACATCCACCCGGCAACCGCCTGGGGCCAGATGGTGGATGTGACCTGTGATCTTTACGAAGAGGCAAGACAGTCAGGCCTTGGCACGGAAAAATTCATGCTGGACGGCCGGCATTCCGGCACGGGCGGCGGCAACCACATTGTCATGGGCGGTCCCAGCCCCGGCCAAAGCCCCTGGCTTGCCCGGCCGGACCTGCTGCGCAGTTTTTTAGCGTTCTGGAATAACCATCCATCCCTGTCTTTTCTCTTTTCAGGGTTGTTCATGGGACCCACCAGCCAGTCCCCAAGAATTGACGAAGCCCGCCACGACACCCTGGATGAACTGGACATTGCCTTTGCCGAGCTTGACAACCAGACAATGTCTTATCAATCCTATTTTCTACCTGAATCAGATAAGGGATTACCATGCCCGCCCTGGCTGGTGGACCGGCTGTTCCGCCACCTGCTCACGGATCTTACCGGCAACACCCACCGGGCCGAATTCTGCATTGATAAATTATACTCCCCGGACTCCGCCTCCGGGCGGCTGGGGCTTTTGGAATTCCGCTCCTTTGAGATGCCGCCCCATGCCAGGATGAGCCTTGCCCAGCAGTTGCTGCTGCGCATATTCATGCTCAAATTCTGGAAAACACCATACAAGGAAAAACTGGTACGGTGGGGCACGGCCCTGCACGACAAGTTCATGCTGCCCTTTTATGTGTGGCAGGATTTCTGCGATGTACTGGATATTCTGCGCCGGGACGGATATGACCTGACACCTGCGTGTTTTCACCCCCACTTTGAGTTCAGGTTCCCTTTTATCGGCAAAGTCTGTCATGCGGGTGTAGAAGTGGAACTGCGCACAGCCATTGAACCCTGGCATGTACTGGGAGAAGAACCCGGCGGCGGTGCAACGGCCAGGTATGTGGACTCATCATTGGAGCGCATCCAGATCAAGGTGAGCGGCATGGCAGATGTCCGCTACCAGCTGCTTTGCAATGGACGGCCCGTGCCCTTGCACCCCACCGACGTCAATGCCCAGTCTGTGGCCGGCATCCGCTACCGGGCCTGGCAGCCGCCTTCCTGCCTGCATCCCACCATTGGCGTGCATACCCCGCTGGTCTTTGACCTGGTGGATACCTGGAGCATGCGATCCGTGGGCGGGTGCACCTATCATGCGTCCCACCCGGGGGGACGAAATTACGATACCTTTCCAGTCAATTCCCTGGAAGCAGAAGGCCGGCGAATTTCCCGGTTCAGGGATATTGGCCACACCCCGGGCCCCATGGACGAGATACCCCATGAACCCTTAAATCCAAGGTTTCCATATACCCTGGATTTAAGAACCCGGCCATAATATTGCTATAGAGTCCATCATAATAGCTTTTTCAAGGTGTCTTTTGATATACATGGAACGATCTTTCGTGTAATTTAAAATTGAATTTTAAATTACACGAGTTCAACCTGGATCGGAATGGTTAATGAGCATGGGCAGCAATTTTAAACACCCTTGGTAAAAATTTTTAATCAAATGAACTGCCTTTTTTCATTGGTTATTTCAGTTTTTTTTGATATGGATCAAAAATATTTTTTTAGGGCTATACAAAAAAACTGTGTAACTCGATCATCAAGTTTTTAGGGAATTTGTTCAAATTCAAGGCGGAAACAATTTTTAACCGGAAGAATATACAACATATTTTGAGGATTAAAAATTTTTTCCAACGCCGAAGTTGGGCAAGTTAACAACAACTTGATCATCGAGTGTAATTGATTGCTGGGAAGGTTGAACGATAACATGGGAAAGATCAAGATCGTAGATTCGGATCTGCTTGATCTTATCGAAGATCACAGCGAATTCCGAACCGGCCATATTGACAAGCAAACCGGTGAGATACTCGTGACCTTCGAAGATTATGACGAACCGGAGCAAGAGGAGATCTTTGAGAAGCTTGAGCAAGATCCGGATAGATACCTCAGAATAGAGCCAATAGGTTCACATGAGGGATTCCGGATTATGGAAAACTTCGTGGCAGGACTGCCGGAAGGCGAAGATCGCAACCTTCTCTGGAAGGTCTTGTCATGGAAAAAACCATTCAGCAATTTTAAAAGTGCACTTGCAGACATGGGCGAGCTTCGCCAACAATGGTTCGATTTTCACGACAAGGCACTCCGCAAGCTTGCCGCACAATGGCTGAAAGATGAAGAACTTGACGCAGAATTGGTACCGTTCAAGAACGACCCGTTGTTTTTCCAGTCATGATCAGAATTTTGTGGGAAATACCCCGAAAGTATTCATGAGTGCTCAGCCAATTTTATGTTAAATTAAATTGATTCTGGTGGATCTTCGAGTAGTGTGGGAGGACTCCTCAGTGATGGGGAGTCCTATCCCGATTATGCTTTTTCACAATTTGCTATCGCCTTTTCAAGTATGACTTTAATTTGATCTTTAAATCTTTTGGTGTTTGCAGAGGCCACAAATGGAGGAACAGAACGTTCCAAAATTGCCTCGATATCATCTCTCCTTAGCCCAAGTTTTCGAGCGAAAAGGAGAAACTCTATAATGTCAAGTGGTTAGGTTTTTGTATGGCACTACATGTTTTCCGTAGCAAAATATCATGTTAAAAAGCATTGGAAATTTTTCAAAATTTGGT
>QKDP01000302.1 GCA_003252055.1 Desulfobacter postgatei
ACCTTTTTGTTGGTTGTCTGCCGGCCCAGGGTAAGATAAAAATCCCTCAAGCCCTGTTCCAGGGAATAGGCAACCTTGAGCACGTCTGCCGGTTCTTCTTTCCCGGAGAACAAGTCTACACCCAGATCCTGAGACCCGACGGCGATTTGCGACGCCCATGCCTTTATACCCCCGGAAACATTAATGACCTGTTTAAACCCCTTGCCCGCCAGCATCTGCGCAGCAACCCGGCTGCGCCCGCCTATGGCACAGTACACCAGGGTCGGCTTGCCCGGATCGAGTTCCCCCAGCCGGTCTGAAAGCTCGGACAGAGGGATCAGGACTGCGCCCGGAATATGGCTCCCCTCATATTCAGAGGGCTGACGGACATCAAGGATGGTGGTTTCCTCGCCCGGATGTGTAGAAATAAACGCCTTTGCCTGCCCGGTATCCATTGATTTGGCGGGCGTAAAGAACTGCAGCCATTTCATTTGTGAACCTCCCCAATTGCTGTTTGTTGAACCGGATTTTCACCAATTATTACACATTCAATCCACCATAGTAAGCCCCCTTTGTCTGAATAAGCTAATTTTTAATTTCAAGCTGTCGCAATTTTCCCACAGAAAGTATAAACTTTACTGAGCTTGTTTTTTACCACGAAGGACACGAAGATCACGAAGATATCAGTTCTTCGTGTCCTTCGTGATCTTCGTGGTTTTTTACAGAATCAAAGGTATAAAGGATGTCGCCATGAAGATAGGTGTAATGAACAACCCGTTGAAATCGGTTTACGAAGAAGCCGAGCAGTGCGGCAAAACCGGCTTTGAGTTCCTGGATCTAACCCTCGAAGGCCCCAATGCCGCAGATGTGGATACAGAACGACTTAAAGCCGTTCTGGAGACCCACGAGCTTGGTATCACCGGGCATACCGACCCCTGCCTTCCCTGGGCATACCCGGTGCCTGGGATCAGGGATGCCTGTTTAAAGGAACTTGAGCGATGCGCACGGATATTTTCCCGTTTAGGTGCAAGGGTGATGAACATCCACCCCTGCTATTTTTGCCCGCCTGCCATGAGAGATCAACTGGTCTCATTCCAGATAGAGACGCTGCCGCCCATTGTTGAAATGGCCGAATCCTATGGGCTTACTCTGGCGTTTGAAAACTATAAAGCGCCCTTTGACCGGGTGTCGGTTTTTAAAGAACTGATTGCCCGGGTACCCGGTCTAAAGCTGCATCTGGACTTTGGACACACCAACTTCGGCAAGGATGGCCATGAGATCTTCTGCAAAGAGCTTGGGGAGCACCTTGTGCATGTCCACTTTTCCGACAACCGGTCAAGAAACGACGACCACCTGCCGTTAGGCGTAGGTAGCGTAGACTGGCAACAGGCAGTGGATTCGTTAAAAGCGATCTCATACGACAGCACCATCACCCTGGAAATTTTCTGCAATGATCCACAGATGCAGGTCACCTATCTGGACCTGGGCCGGAATATGGTACGCAGATTGTGGGATTAATCTGCGATGTGAAAGGTTGGCGTGGCTCGGTTTAAAAAACCGGCGCAGCCTGCACAATAGGTAAGGGACCTAGGCCCTGCGGCACAAGGCCATAATAAAATTTTCAAGTCCTGTGGCAGCGTCAACCCCGGATGATTTAATACGATAATCAAGGTCGGAAAGAGCAGACAGCGCGTGTGTCAATTCTTCCAGGACAAAATTTTCAGATTTTAAAAAATTCTGGAATATAGGATAGGGATTTTGGGGATTGGGTGCCAGCAAAAGGTCATTGGCCGGCAGCTTGCCAGACTTCTTCTGATTTTTATCGTCCCCAGCCATGAAAAGGTTTATGTTTTCTTCGTCCGTTTTCAAGGTGTTTGCATCCCAGTTAATAATCGCAGGTAAAAGCATTTGTTTGAACGTATTGAACTGCATCTGTTTTAAAGGCGGACACCCTGCCCTGTCCGTATTCAGACCCGTTGTAAAACACTTGATGGCTAAAAGTTTTCTGATCTGGTTTTCAAGGGTTTTTAAAATCTGTAAAGGATGAAATCCGTCGGACAACAAACCCGATAAAAGGGTGAGCGCTTTGGACACATCCCGGTCCATCACGGCATTGGTCAGGGCAAATATGGGATCCTTTTTATCTTTATGCACCACAGCGCCAATATCGGCCACAGATATTTGGTTTCTGCCCCCGGTATATGCCAGAAGTTTTTCAATTGCATTTGCAAACAACTCCGGATTAAATCCAGTCTGATCCACAAGCGCTGCAAAGGCATCCGGGGCCATCTGCTTTCCTGTCTTTAACAGCATCTGCCGGCTGATATCCCGCAGCACAGCCTGCTGTTCTTCGATATCCGCCTTTCTGGCACCTGTGGCAACACTGCAGTCCACCACCAGCCCGTGTTCAAGGATGAGCTTGTATATTTTTTTCCTGCGGTCCGGCGTCCCCGTGGTAAAAACAAGCACATGAGTGTCAGGGATGCCGTTTTCAACAAGGCGGATCAGAATCTGAAAATCCTTTTCACTGTAGCTGAGTTCACCGGCTGACGCTTTTGGTAAAAAAAGCGGAGCATCTTTTACAGCAATGACTTTCCTGGTTCCAAGAAAGGAAAACGTACCCGCCTGTTCGGCAATGTCCCCCACGGGTGTGGTTTTCCCGTCCAAAAGGTCAAAGCCGAATTGTTTTGATTCCCCTTTAAGCAGTATTGGGACAAGGGCATCCAAAGCCTTGCGCACCAGAAAGGATTCTCCGCAGATCAAAACGATTCGAAGCGTATCGTCCTTTGACAGGGCATCAAGAACGCCTGCAAGGGCTTTGTATGTGACCAGGTTCTTACCGGCTGCCATGCCGGGATCTCAATTTGATGACCATGAATACCAGGGCAATACAGGAGACCAGCAACCCGATGCCCTGGGACAATGACAGAAAATCAAAAAAGAAGTTCCCCCTGAAATCCCCCCTGAAAAACTCAATAATGGATCTGAACAGGGAATAGAGCATGATGTAGCTTAAAAAAACCATGCCGTTGAAGCGTTTGCGCCGCTGTATGGCCAGCAGGATCAGAAAAAGAATAAAGTTGGAAACAATCATATACACCTGGGTGGGGTGCAAAGGGATATTAAGGGGGGCTAAACTGTCCGGGTTGGTAAAGGTCAGGGCAATGGGCAACGAACAGGGTCTGCCGTAGCAGCATCCGGCAAAAAGACAGCCGAAACGGCCCACGGCGTGTCCTAAAGCAAGGCCGGGAGCCAGAACATCGGCGGTTTTCCAGATATCCATTTTTTTGATGCGCAGGAATATGATGGACCCAAGGGTTCCGCCGATAAAGCCCCCGAAAAAAACCAGGCCACCGTTCCAGATTTTAAAGATATCAAGAATATTGTCCCTGTAATCGTTTAGATTAATAAGCACATAAAGGATACGGGCGCCGGCAAGGGCGCTGATCAAGATGGTGAAAAAAAGATCGGATACCATCTGGTCCGGAACACTATAAAATCTGGCATTCCGTCTTGTAAACCAGATAGCGGTGATAAAGCCCAGGGCCACAAAAAGACCATAAGTATAAAGCTTCAGGCTGCCGGCCTGAAGAAGAATCGGATGCATGGGTCCCCCCTTTATATTTCAGGCAGTTTATTGAATATTACGTGGTAAATTAATATGCCCATGCCGATGGTAATGGCAGAATCTGCAATATTAAATGCCGGCCAGTGAAGGGAGCCGGCATAAAAATCAAGGAAATCAACGACTTTTCCAAACCGGAATCGGTCAATCAGATTCCCTATCGCACCACCGAAGATCAGGGCCAGACCATAGGATAAAAAAATGTGGGATCCGGCGGTTTTCCGGTAAAGCCAGAGTACAAACAGGGCGACGCCGGAGGATAAAAACAGAAAAATGAATTTTCTGGTCCCGGGGGACTGTTCGGCAAAAAAACCGAATGCCCCCCCGGGATTAAGTACATGGGTGATGTTAAAAAAATGATCAATCACCGTAATATTTGAGTGCAGCGGCAAATGTCTTACGATAAGCCATTTGGTGATCTGGTCCAGCAAAAGCACACAGATACCGACCAGGGCAAGCCGCCGCATGGGCGCTGAAAAACCGGCCATCAGCCCAGAATGGTTTTAAGGGCCTGGGTGCAGCGGGGACAGGCCGTGGGATGATCCGGATCAGTTCCCAGGTTCTCATCAAACCGCCAGCACCGTTCACATTTTTCACCGGGAGCCTTTGCCACCTTTATGGTCAGACCCTCAATCTCTTTGCCCTGGTATACATCCCCGTCAAGGGTATCCACCACGCCGGCTTTGGACACGATAAAAATGTCATTGAGATCAACATCCAGGGATGCCACCTGGGCGGCAAGGTCCCCCGGGGGCAGTTTGATTTCAACCGTCGCATCCAGGGGATGGCCGATGAGTTTTGCTGTTCTTGCCTCTTCAAGGGCCTTGGTCACTTCCGCCCGCAATGCCCGGATATTTTCCCACTTAGCGGCAAGTTCTCTGTCCTCAAGGGCATTATCAAGGCTGACCATCTCTTCCATGTGAACACTCTCTTTTTTACCCTCACCCAGGGGCATATGGGTATAAATCTCTTCGGCCGTAAAGGGCAGGATCGGTGCCATGATTTTTACCAGGGCATCCAGCATCATAAACATGACGGTCTGGGCATCTTTGCGGGTATCTGAATTTTCAGGGCTTGTGTATACACGATCCTTGATGATATCCAGATAAAAGGAGGAGAGATCCACCACACAAAAATTATGCAGGGTATGATAGATCACATGAAATTCATAGGCATCATAGGCTGCCCGGCACCGTTTGACCACATAATGCAGGCGGTGGAGAATAAACCGGTCCAGCTCCGCCATAGTTCCAATCGGCCTGACTTCGGCAGGCTCAAAGCCGTTGAGGTTACCTAAAAGAAACCGGCAGGTGTTCCTGATCCGTCTGTAGGCATCCGAGAGCTGCTTGATGATATTATCGGAAATGCTGACATCCCCGCGGTAATCCGCCGAAGCCGCCCAGAGCCGTAACACGTCGGCGCCGTACTGCTTGATCACCTTGTCCGGGGCCACAACATTGCCCACGGATTTGGACATCTTATGGCCCTTTTCATCCACCACAAACCCGTGGGTGAGCACGGCCTTGTACGGGGCATGGCCGGTTCTGCCCACAGCGGTCAGAAGCGAAGAATGAAACCAGCCGCGATGCTGGTCAGAGCCTTCAAGGTACAT
>QKDP01000193.1 GCA_003252055.1 Desulfobacter postgatei
TCGGACACAGCATGGGGGGACTTGTGGCAAGACACATGCTGGTTGATCCCGGCATTGATTATGCCGGGGCCAGGGCCCTGGACCAGGTCCCTGGAATCAGTGATGTGATTATGGCCGGAACCCCGAACCACGGGGCTTTTCTTTCAAGGTTCAGACTTTTCATGGAGATACGGGAACAATGCCTGCTCGCAACTGATCACAGGTGGCACTGGTTTTCTGCGTTAATTGACGGAACCGGAGCTGCCGGCATTGATCTGCTGCCGCAATCCGAGTTTATGAGAGACCTCAACAGTTTGCCTTATCCTGAAGGCATACATTTTCATATGATCGCAGGGCATATTTTTCCTTTTCCAGCAAACATGCCTGAACAATTTCAGATTACCGGCAACCAGACCCTTGCTGCTTTACTCCCGCCTGAAACAAACTATCTTTTGTCTATGCTGGACAAGGCAGGGCTTTTGATCGGAGACGGTTTTGTTCCTATAAATTCTGCCGTTCCTTTTAATGTGCCTGTCACCCTTGTGAAGGCTTACCATAAAACCATGCTTTCCAACTGGTTTTCCGGCAGTTCCCGGGTTCCCCCTGCCATTCCTGTGATACTTGATATTCTGGCACACCATAAAAAGTAATCCGGGGCGTTTTATGGATATTTCCCGGGGAATGACCTTGTAAAAAGTTCATGGTTTTGGTAAAAGGGCCTGTTTATATACTTTGCTTTGAATAACAGCCATGGGCTGACCTGGTCTATCAATGCCCAGGCTCAACCCACAACAAAACATGAAAGTAATTCAACAGCTTATTGTAACTTTCATATAAATTATTGACTGGCCCTTTCACCTACCTTTTTTTAAATGTAACGGCCAGCCTTTAAAGCATAAATAAACATCTTTTCCTTTCCGGAGGCTTTTTATTATGTCCAATGTATTATCAGAACAGGGGCTCTCTTTTGATGATGTGCTTCTGCTTCCCGATTATTCAGCCATCCTGCCTGACCAAGTGTCCACACGCACCCGTCTGACCAAGGAGCTTGAGCTTAGTATTCCCATTGTCAGTGCGGCCATGGATACGGTGACCGAATCAGATACCGCCATCAGCATGGCCAGGGCCGGCGGCTTGGGGTTTATCCACAGAAACCTGAGCATTGCCGAGCAGGTGGTTGAAGTGGACCGGGTTAAAAAAAGCGAAAGCGGCATGATTGTCGACCCTGTAACAGTCCATCCAGATGCCACCATCTCCGATGTGCTAAACATTATGGCCAAATACCGGATTTCAGGTATTCCGGTTGTGGAAGGCGATAAGCTGGTTGGCATTGTGACCAACAGGGACCTTCGTTTTGAAACCCAGTTGGATAAACCGGCCAGGGAGGTGATGACCAGTGAAAACCTGGTGACGGTGCCCGAAAAATGTTCCCTGGAAGAATCCAAAATCATGCTGCACAAACATAGGATTGAAAAACTTCTGGTGGTGGATCCCCAGGGTAAACTCAAGGGACTGATCACCATAAAAGACATTGAAAAGATAAGAAAATATCCCAATGCCTGCAAGGATTCCCTGGGACGCCTGAGAGCCGGTGCCGCCATTGGTGTGGGATCTGACATGATGGAACGTGTGGAAGCGCTTCTGACTGCCGGGGCCGATGCCCTGGTCATTGATACCTCCCATGGCCATTCCCAGAATGTGATCACTGCGGTTCAGCGTATCAAGGCAGCGTTTCCCTCCTGCCAGCTCATTGCCGGCAATGTGGCCATGGAGGCCGGGGCAAAGGCGTTGATTGATGCAGGGGTTGATGCCGTTAAAATCGGTATTGGTCCGGGATCCATATGCACCACCCGTATTGTTGCAGGTGTTGGTGTGCCCCAGCTCACCGCTGTGATGAACTGTGCCGATATTTCAAAAAAAACCGGCGTGCCCCTGATTGCCGACGGCGGGATCAAGTTTTCCGGAGATGTGGCCAAAGCCTTGGGGGCTGGTGCCCATTCCGTTATGCTGGGCAGCCTTTTGGCCGGCACCGAAGAAAGCCCCGGCGAAATCGTCATCTACCAGGGCCGCTCATATAAAGCCTACCGCGGCATGGGGTCTGTGGAAGCCATGAAAAAAGGCAGTTCCGACAGATATTATCAGAAAGATACCGGTAAAAATGAAGAACTGGTTCCCGAAGGCATTGTGGGCCGGATTCCCTACCGGGGAACCATTCGCGAGAATATTGTACAGATGATCGGCGGGCTTAAGGCCGGCATGGGATATCTTGGGGCGGCGACCATTGAAGAGCTGCACATGAGGGCAAAATTTGTCCGGATCACTGCAGCCGGATTAAAGGAAAGCCATGTCCATGACGTTGCCATCACCAAGGAAGCGCCCAACTATAGAGTAGAAAGCAATTAAATTTCCATGCCATATAATCAGACCGATAATCAGGATATACCATTTTATCATCTGCATCTTCACACAGAGTACTCCCTGCTTGACGGGGCCATCCGGCTAAACGACCTGATGAAAAGATGTAAAGAATACGGCATGGATGCTGTATCCATTACAGACCACGGCACCATGTTCGGCGTAGCCGAGTTTTATGAAAAAGCCAAAAAAGCCGGTATTAAACCCATACTGGGCTGCGAAGTCTATGTGGCGCCCAGAACTTTAAATGACCGGACTCCGCTGGATCGAAAAGGATTAAGTCATCTAATCCTTTTAGCCAAAGACAGAGAGGGGTACACCAACCTTTGCAAACTGGCTTCTGTGGCCCAGCTCAAGGGCTTTTATTTTAAGCCCAGAATCGACAAGGCGCTTCTGGCTGAACATGCCAAGGGCCTTGTGGGGCTTTCCGCCTGCCTGAAAGGGGATATACCCCAGGCCATTCTGGCAGGGAACCTGGCAAAAGCAGATGAACTGGCACGATTTTATCTTGATACCCTGGGTGAGGGGAATTTTTTTCTTGAAGTCCAGGAAAACGGGATGGAGATCCAGCACCGTCTGAATAACGGTCTGCTTGACATGAGCAAGCGTCTTTCCATTCCCATGGTGGCCACCAATGACTGCCATTACCTGTCCAAGGGCGATGCCAAGGCCCATGAAATCCTTTTGTGCATCCAGACCGGCGATACCTTTGACAATGACGACCGGTTTAAATTTGATTCGGACCAGCTCTATTTTAAATCCAGACAGGAGATGGCGGATTCCCTGGGCCATTTTCCCGATGTCATTGCCAATACAAAGCGAATCGCAGATATGTGCGAGGTGGATTTTGGCAAGAAAACCTATCATTTTCCCCGGTATGACATAGGCGATGGACTGTCCGAAGACGAATTATTTAAAAAGCTTGCCATGGAAGGCTTTGAAGAACGCCTTGCCAAAATTAAGGAAAAGCGTCCCGACATTGACGAACAGGTCTACAGGGACCGGATTAAATACGAGATTGACATTATCCTCAAAATGGGGTTCCCGGGTTATTTTCTCATTGTGGCCGACTTCATCGGCCATGCACGAAAAATCGGGGTGCCGGTGGGGCCGGGCAGGGGGTCTGCGGCCGGCTCCATGGTGGCCTATTCCATGGGGATTACAGCCCTTGATCCCATTGAGCACGGGTTGATTTTCGAACGTTTTTTAAACCCGGCCCGTATCTCCATGCCTGACATTGACGTGGATTTCTGCATTGAAGGCAGAGAGCAGGTCTATGATTATACGGTTGAGCGCTACGGCGGGCCGGAATATGTGTGCCAGATCATCACCTTTGGGAAACTGAAAGCCAAGGCCGTGATCCGGGATGTGGGAAGGGCCTTGGGCGTTCCCCTTTCCGAAGTGGACGAAGTGGCTAAGATGATACCTGACACTGCCAAAAATTTAAAAAAGGCCTTGGAAGAGGTGCCGGCCATCCGGGATAAATGCCGAGAAACCGACGTCAAAGCCCAGATGCTGGACGTTGCCATGCTGCTCGAAGGGTTGCCCCGGCACGCATCTACCCATGCCGCAGGTGTTGTGGTTTCCGATAAACCCCTGTGCGAATATCTGCCACTGTTCAAGGGCAAAGACGGTGAAACCATTACTCAGTTTGACATGAACTACACTGAAAAACAGGGTCTGGTAAAATTTGATTTTTTAGGGCTTCGCAACCTGACTGTTATTAAAAACTGCATTGCCTTGATCGAAAAACAGGGTAAGACCCCGCCGGATCTGCTGCACCTTGATTATTCAGATCAAAAAACATTTATGCTTTTGCAAAATTCCGATACCACCGGGGTGTTCCAGCTTGAAAGTTCTGGTATGAAGGAACTGATCTCCCGGCTGAAACCGGCCAGTTTTTCAGATATTGTGGCCCTTGTGGCCCTTTACCGGCCGGGTCCTTTGGATTCGGGTATGGCAGATAACTATGTGGAACGAAAGCATGGCCGGGAACCTGTGGAATATCTGTTTCCCGAATTAGAACCGGTACTTGAAGAGACCTACGGGGTAATCTTGTACCAAGAGCAGGTCATGAAGATTGCCGGGGTCCTTGCCAACTACAGCATGGCCCAGGCAGACGGGCTTCGAAAAGCCATGGGAAAAAAGATTGCCGCCATGATGGAGGAGCACCGGAACCTTTTTATGAAGGGTGCCCAGGAAAATGGCCATGATCCCCAAAAGGCTGAAGAGCTTTTTAACCTTATGGAAAAATTCGGCGGCTACGGCTTTAACAAGTCCCATTCAGCAGCTTATGCCCTGATAGCATTTCAAACTGCTTTTCTCAAAGCTCATTTCCCCGTTGAATTCATCGCCGCCCTGATGACTTCCGAGCGTAGCAACTCCGATGCGGTGCTCAAGTATATGGATGAATGCAAAACCCATAACATCAAGGTTCTGCCTCCGGATGTCAACCAGAGTGATGCCTTTTTCAATGTGGATAATGATCGTATCCGTTTTGGTCTGGCTGCTATTAAAGGTGTTGGAGAAGCCGCCATTGAATCTATTGTGGAAAACCGTGAAAAGGAAGGGGACTATACCAGCCTCTATAATTTCTGCGAACGGGTGAACTTAAGCAAGGCCAATAAAAAAGTGCTTGAGGCCCTGATTAAATGTGGGGCGTTTGATTCCACCGGGGACAGGCGCGCCCAGATGATGGCGGTGCTTGAAGATGCCCTGGATCATGGTGCAAGAATCCAGAAGGAGAAGGCCGATGCCCAGCTGGACCTGTTTGCCGATTCAGGTGTAGGTATAAGCCTG
>QKDP01000220.1 GCA_003252055.1 Desulfobacter postgatei
CAAAGGGGCCGAAGATCTCCTCTTTGGCCACGAGCATGTCGTCTGTGGCGTCTGCCAGGACAGTGGGGGCAAAAAAGGTGCCGCCCAGGGCATGGCGCTTGCCGCCTGCCAGCACTTTAGCGCCTTTGTCCAGGGCGTCTTTGATATGACGTTCCACACTTTCAACGGCGTTCATGTCAATGAGCGGACCCTGGACAACCCCGTCTTCCATCCCGTTGCCCACTTTAAGGGTTGCCACAGCCTGGGTCAGTCTTTCACAAAACTGATTATAAATCCCTGCCTGGACATAAAGACGGTTGGCACACACACAAGTCTGACCGGAGTTGCGGTATTTGCAGGAAATCGCCCCTTCAACCGCCGCATCAAGGTCTGCATCGTCAAATACAATGAACGGTGCATTGCCGCCCAGTTCCATGGATACCCGCTTCATGGTAGCGGCACACTCCTGCACCAATTGTTTGCCGACCTTTGTGGAGCCGGTAAAGGTTAGTTTCCGAACAATGGGATTAGCGGTCAGTTCTCCGCCAATGGCTGACGAAGATCCTGTGACCACGTTAAAAACGCCTGAGGGGAGCCCGGCCTTTTGCCCCAGTTTTGCAATTGCCAAAGCGGAAAAGGGTGTTGCTGTAGCCGGTTTGACCACCATAGTACATCCGGCTGCCAGGGCTGCACCGGCCTTCCTTGTGATCATGGCGCTGGGAAAGTTCCAGGGTGTGATGGCGGCAACCACGCCCACAGGCTGTTTGATCACCACCAGGCGCTGGGACGCAATGGTCTGGGGGATGACATCACCGTAAATCCGTTTGGCTTCCTCGGCAAACCATTCAAAAAAACTGGCTGCCGGGATTCGGCCAGGGGCTTGCCCTGTTCTGCTGTCATGAGCAAGGCCAGGTCTTCCTGGTTTTCCATGAGCAGGTCATTCCACCGTCTTAAAATGGTGGAACGTTCTGCTGCAGTTTTGCTGCGCCAGGCAGAAAGACTTTCATTGGCTGCATCAATGGCCCGCCGGGTTTCATCGGCACCGCAAAAGGGAACGGTTCCCAAAATTTCCCCTGTGGCCGGATTGGTCACCCCGACGGTTTTTTTCGAATCTGCTTCAATCCACTGATCCTTAATAAAACAGGCCTGGCAAAGCAGGTCCGGATCTTTTAATTCCATCATGTTCACCTTTTTTATTTTCGGGTCCCTGTAATTATGCAAACTTAAATTTTCATTTGTTTAATCATACTCTTCCTTTTAGAAAACGGTACTGTTAATAATAATAAATTATTAATAAATAGTGTCAGGAGGGGATTGATATGGGCGATGCATTTAATGCGGAAGTGAAACAAATACTTGATGCCCTGGGGATTAAATCTGTGAATTACGGTGCCACAACCGGTGGCAGCAAGGGTTGGATTGAAACAAAGGGGAAAGAGCTTATTTCCTGTTCCCCCATCAACGGCAAACCCATTGCCAGTGTTTTGATGGCTGAAAAAAAAGACTATGACGCGGTGGTGAGCAAGGCACAGGAAGCGTTTAAAACCTTTCGCATGATGCCCGCTCCCCGGCGCGGTGAAATGGTGCGTGAGATCGGTGATGCGTTGCGGAAGAATAAAAAAGCATTAGGCGCCCTGATTTCCCTTGAGGTCGGTAAAATCCGGGCCGAAGGCGAGGGTGAAGTCCAGGAAATGATTGATATTGCCGATTTCGCCATGGGCCTGAGCCGCCGGCTGTATGGTCCGACCATGCATTCCGAACGGCCCGAACACCGGATGTACGAACAATGGCACCCCTTGGGAATTGTCGGGCTGATCACTGCGTTTAATTTTCCTGCATCCGTATGGTCCTGGAACACGTTGATTGCCTCTGTCTGCGGTGATGCGATCCAGAATATCCTTGCACCCGTGATTGACAAATACGGTGTTGAAGGTATTTTCAACATGATCATCGGCGCCAGAAATGATGTGGGCGAACCCATGCTCCATGACAAACGGATTCCTCTGATTTCCGCCACAGGCTCCACGGCCATGGGTAAACATGTGGGTCAAGTGGTTGGCGGTCGTTTAGGACGGTCCCTGCTGGAACTTGGCGGCAACAATGCCATTATCGTCACCGAAGATGCAGACATGGATATGGCCGTCCGGGCCACCCTCTTCGGTGCTGTGGGCACCGCAGGACAGCGCTGCACCTCCACCCGAAGAATCATCATTCAGTCTTCCGTAAAACAAGCGTTTGTCAACAACCTGATCAGTGCCTACAAACAGATTAAGATCGGCAATCCCCTGGACAATGACACGCTCTTGGGGCCGCTCATTGACGAAGGCGCTGTCCTTGCCATGGAACAAGCCCTGAAAGCGGTTAAGGCGGCCGGTGGAAAGGTGCTTTACGGCGGAGAGCGGACCTTTGTGGAGGGTTGTGAAGGCGGCCATTATGTGCGCCCGGCTGTGGCTGAAGTGAAAAATTATTTCCCCATTGTCCAGAGCGAAACCTTTGCACCCATCCTGTACATCATTGAATACAACGGGTTTGAGCAAGCCCTTGAACTGCATAACGACGTGCCCCAGGGCCTGTCTTCGGCAATCTTTACAACCTCCTTGCACTACCAGGAAGGTTTTTTTTCACACAAAGGCTCTGACTGCGGCATTGCCAACGTGAACATCGGCACTTCCGGTGCCGAAATCGGCGGCGCATTCGGCGGTGAAAAAGAGACCGGCGGCGGGCGTGAATCCGGGTCCGATGCGTGGCGGGCGTACATGAGACGTCAGACCAACACCATTAACTGGGGCAAGAAACTGCCGCTTGCCCAGGGTATCGAATTTAACATCGGCGGGCAATCATCCGTATAACAGCCACGGGCTGACCTGGTTTTTCACCGTAGGTCAGCCCACAACGAAGGTTGAAAGATCTGTGTAGCTTGCACAGACTTTCTTATAAAAGGGACTCGGAAAAAAAGGAGTTATAAAATGACCAACAGCATATTTACCATCCCCAAACCTTATAACGAACCTGTTAAATCCTATGCC
>QKDP01000181.1 GCA_003252055.1 Desulfobacter postgatei
GCGTACCACAAAGATAACTTTTGAATGGGTCTTCAAGCCCACAACCCCGTAGGTCACATGGATCCCCACTTCTTCCAGAAATCTGGCCCAGCGGATGTTGGCCGACTCATCGAAACGCGCCTTCAGCTCCACAACCACGGCGACCTGCTTACCGTTCTGGGCGGCATCAATCAGGTACTGTATGACTCTGGATTGCTCGGCCGTCCGGTAAAGCGTCATTTTAACGGCCAGAACTTTGGGGTCCAGACTGGCCTCTTTTATAAACCGTTCCACTGAGGTATCAAACGATTCGTATGGATGCTGCAGGAGGATGGAACCCTTTTCCTTTATGATATGGAAGATATTAGGATCCTCTCCAAGCAGCTCCGGATGATCCACAGGTTGATGAAGCGGAAAGTGCAAATCCTGCCGGTCAAGTCCGGCAATGTGAATCAGGTCTCTCTTAGCCATGATTCCTTCAACTTCGAAAACATCCTTTTCTTCATTGATGTTGAGTTCTGCAGCCAGCATGCCCCGCAGAGACAGACTCATATTCGGGTTCACCTCAAGCCGGACGATTTCAGCAAATTTTCTGTCCCGGAGGGCGGATTCGATCATAGACAGGAGATCGTTAGCCTGCTCCTGGTCCCGTTCAGTAATGGCATTCCTGGTCACCCGGAAAAAATCGCACGACTCAATAACCATACCAGGGAAAAGCAAGTCAAGGTTGTTGGCGATAACATCCTCTATGGGTACATATAAATCTTCTTCGCCAATCTTTATAAATCGCGGAGAAAGCCCGGAGTCGACGGGAACCTTGATTCTGTTGAGGTACGCGTGTTCCGTATCGGGATAGCTTACCTTGACCAGAAGGTTCAAGGACAGGTTGGAGATAAAAGGAAACGGATGTGCCGGATCCATTCCCTGGGGCGTCAGGAGTGGATATACATTATCGAAAAAAAAGCTGTTGGCAAACGTCTTCTGCTCTTTTGTCAACTGCTCGTAGCCGATAAGAACAATGCCCTCTTCAGCAAGCAGTGTCTTCAACTCCTCTTCCAGCATTTGGTTCTGTTTTAAGATATCCTGAACAACAATATGGCAATCGTAAATCTGCTCCTGGGGTGTCCGCCCGTCGACACTCAGCTTTTTGACCCCGGCCCCTACCAGTTGCTTGAGCCCACCGATACGTTTCATGAAAAACTCATCAAGATTCGAACCAACGACCGAGAGAAAGAAGACCCGCTCCAGAAGGGGGTTACGTGAATCCTGCCCTTCATTGAGGACCCGACGGTTAAATTCCAGCCAGGTCAACTCCCTGTTCAGGAACCATTCCGGAGATTTCGGATCAAACTCCGTGGAAATTTGTTGTTCCGCCTGGGCCGGCTCATGTTCTGTTAATTTCTTCTGTTCACCAAGGGACATGATGCTCTCCAAATTATTTTACCCCAACGTTACAAAATGTTTATGTCAAATTGGTCAACATAGTGCGATTGTAAAAAATTCATTCTTTAAGCCAGTCATCGATCCGGGATCGGATTTGATCCCGGATCTGTTTCACCCTGATGATTTTTTCATCAAAAGTACCTTCAAGAGCAGATGGGTCTTCAAAGCCCCAGTGCATTCGCTCTCCCTTTCCAAGAAAGACGGGGCACTGCTCTGCAGAGGATTCATCACACACAGTGATTACATAATCAAATTCTACGCCGGCATCCAGAAATTCATTAACCGATTTGGTCCGGTTGCCTGAGATATCAATACCATCCTGTTTCATTGCTTCAACAACTACAGAGTTAAGGTTTCCAGGCTCAAGACCAGCGCTGAACACCTCAAATTTTTTCGCGCCTGCCTTTTTCAAATAAGCTTCGGCCATCTGACTTCTGGCTGAATTATGAATGCAAACAAATAATACACTTTTTTTCATCTTGATATCCATTATAAACTTCCAAAGAATTATTGCCAGGACAGCGCCAATAAAAGGTGCCGTCAGATAGATCCACAATGTTTGAGTGTTGCCGGAAACCAGGGCAGGCCCTAAAGATCTTGCCGGATTCATGGATGCACCTGTGAACGGACCGGCAAACATTGCCTCAAACGCAACAGTTCCCCCAATCGCTATGCCTGCCATCAATCCCTGTTCCTTACTTCCCGTTGCAACATGAATAATTACAAACATTAAAACAAACGTAAGAATAATCTCCAAATAAAATGCATTGGCCAGAGGAATAGATGGCAGAGTTGCGCCCAGATCTGATCCAGGGAGATTAATTAAAATTTTCAGTAGCAAGCTGGCAAAAACAGCACCTGAAAACTGTGCCACAAAATAGGGCAGAATATGTTTCTTATCAAATCTTCCCGCAACAAAAAACGCCAGTGTAACAGCAGGATTTAAATGGGCACCGGATTTTTCTCCCACGCTGTATATCATTGACATCACCACAAGCCCAAAGACAAGTGATATCCCGGCATGGGAGACAGCGCCCTGGGAGAAATTGTTTGCAGCAACCGCCCCTGTACCGGCAAAAATAAGCATAAATGTTGCTATAAATTCTGCAAGATATTTCCTGAAAGCTTCCATAACGTAGTCATGATACTTTTTTAAATGGGATAAAATAAATTTTTAATCACACCACGCTGCTAAGAACGTGATCAATAACCTGAGGCAAATATAAACTACGAATATAAGAATTGTGTTAGCTGTTTACCCTGCATATCTGAGAGTTCATCTTTCACAATTGTGGAAAGTCTTTAATGATAGGGAGTTAATATAACGGACTTAGGGAATACCGTTTTCGGCAAGGCTTTTATTTTTATACCGACCATCTTCGGTCACATCCGCCCCAAACCATTGGGGCGGAACAAAGGCTTCGGCCTGGGCTTCGTCACCGAATTCCACCTCACATAGAAAAAGACCTGCAAGGGCACCTGAAAATTCATCAATCTCGGCGACAAGGCCGTTTTCAAGGGTGGCTTTGGACCGTTGTTTTTCCACCTGACGTCCTTGGGTCAAAGGCCAAAGATGATTAAAGTCTGCTTCATCAATCCTGATTTCCGCTTCATCCCGCACAAGGCCCTGGCCCTGTTTAAAAGTCATGAAAAATGTATCGCCTTTTTGGCGAAGTCTGATCTCAACGGAATCCCGGGATTTGGAAATATAGCCCTGCCGGATACAGGTGGTGGATTCCAAAACAATTTCAGGCATCTTTGTCAGCAGAAACTTTCGTTCTATCTCTTTCATTATACGCTGTTCCCTTAATTCTGAATTTCCTGCCACAATTGTGCATAGGCAGCCACAGCCTCTTCTTTTCCGGCATAGGACAGGGCCGGAGCCCTGTGAACGCCCATACGCTCGATATGGGTGGAAAAAGGTATCCAGGTGTTCATCACCTGTTCATGTCCGGCCCGGATCTCGTCCATGGTTTCAAGGTGAAGGGATTTACTCTGCTGTACCATGGAAAAAAACGGGAAGATCTTGGATGACTTATAGCCCTGTTTTTTAAAGAATGCATACAGCTGTTCAAGGGTTCTTTGGGACAGCGTGGTGGGGATCACCGGCACCACAATACAATCCGCAACCTTGAAAATATTTTCCGAAAGCAGGGAGATATTGGGAGGGCAGTCCAAAAGAACGATGTCATATTCGCCATCAACCGGCTTCAACGCCTTGTTCAGCCGGGAGTGGCTCTTTTTCATCCGGGACAAAAAAATATCAAAATCCCTGAAACTCATGTTGGCCGGCAAAAGGTCTAAATTATTAAAGTCACTGGCCCTGATGGCATCTGAAAATTTTTTGCTGTCTTCAAAAAAGGTGTTATTTTTTAATTTTTCGGACGGTTTCACACGAAAATAAAATCCTGAGGCACCCTGGGGATCCAGGTCGCACAAAAGTGTCCGGTTGCCGCTTAACGCGCTGGCATATGCCAGGTTGACCGAGGCTGCGGTTTTTCCCACACCGCCTTTGTTGGAATAACAGGCAATAAGTTTCATAAATCTTTATCTCCTTATGAATCAACCTGGTTTTTGTCTTGCTCACCGGTTTCAGGGTTCGGGTTTGCGGCTATGCGCTTTAAATCAAACAGGGCCCTAAACGCACCCTGTGTATCCGGGCTGTAAAACTGGGACAGGTTTTCAATAATCATCCGGCGCTCTTCCAGCTGTTTGCGGTAAAGCATGGCGGTCAACGCCCCGATGCTTTCGGCCAGGGCCTTGGCATTTGGCCCGGTGCCCGGATAACGGTCAAGACACTGGGCCAGGGTGACCTGCTGGACAGACAGGTCATTGAAACTTCCCAGATGGTCCTGCAGTCCTTTAAGGGTTTTCAGCAGGCTCTTTACCTGTTTGTCGTCAAATAAGGGCTGGGCCGACTCAATCAGGTACCGCAGCTTTTTGCACTGGATGCGCAGTTCATGAATAGTCTCGTCCGGGGTTTTTTCGGTAATTTTTCCGGCAAGCGTGCACACCTTTTTATATCGTTTCAAAACAAGGTCCGCGGCAAAAACTTTGGACGGGGCATCAGCCCTGGGGCCTTTGGGCAAGTCTTCGGGATTCTCAAATAACTTTTGAATGGATTTGATCTGTTTTTTGTAGGCCTTGGACTTAAGCATGGCCTTAACCTTTCCAAAGGCCTCATCCCGATCCTGTTGCAGCAGTTCAAAAAGCACCTCAAGCCCGGGATGGGCGTGGGGCGGAACCAGGGCAAAATAATCGTCCTTGGATAAAAGATAAACATCCCGGTCCCGCATCATGTTGGTGTCCTGCATGATATCCCTGAAATCCTGTTTCAGTTGGTCAAGGGTTTCGGTGTCCACTGCACCCTTGAACAGGGTAAGCACGGAACGTACCTTGCGCAGACTGACCCGCCACTGGTGAAGAAACTCGGTGTCAATATCATCAATCACTCCGGGTTCGTTGCGGCGTGTCACCTGCAAAAAGGTCTGAACAATGATACAAAGACTTGTCCTAACAGGGGCATTTTCAGACAGGCGAATATCCGGCTTGGATGTATAATCCGAAATCCTAAGCTTGAGAATTTCTGCCGGAAGCCCTGGTTTTTCCATGTTCTCCAAAATACCGCAAATCAGCGCATGGCTGTCGCTGTAGCCTCGCATGGGACAGGTCCTAAGCCAGGACCAGGTATGTTTTCCACGGCTCAAAGTGATTGATT
>QKDP01000382.1 GCA_003252055.1 Desulfobacter postgatei
ACCCTTTGACACCTTTTAGAAAATATTTTGAAATCCGGGTGGCCTGGCCCACTGCAAGGGGCAGTACCCCCGTGGCAAAGGGATCCAGGGTTCCTGTATGCCCGATTTTTTTTACCTTGAGCAGGCGCTTGAGCCGGTTGACCACCCCGGCCGAGGAGATGTCTTTGGGCTTATTAACAACAAGAATACCGCTTTTCATTCATCAGAGTCGCGGGAAGGCCCGTCCAGGGCACTGGGTATATCGTCCGGTTCCCGGTCCTCCCCCTTAGGAGCTGCATCAATCAGAACGTCCAGGCGGGCAGCCTTATCAAAGGAGTCATCGTGGATAAAGCGCAGATCCGGCATGATCCGCAGGCCCAGTTTTGGAGCAATGTGTTTTTTGATAAACCCTTTGGATTTCCGAAACCCTTCCAGGGCTTCACGGATTCTTTTTTTATCCCCGAACACCGTGACATAGACATGGGCTATGCTCAGGTCAGGGGACAGCCGCACCCCGGATACGGTCGTCATCTCCAGTCTGGGGTCCTGCATCTTTTTGGACAAAAGTTCTGTTATGGCCTGCTGAATCTGTATGGAGACCCGCTCGGCACGTGTATAGGGCTTCATCGACCTGTCCTGCTATCCCTGGTATTTAACTTCTTCAACTTCATAGCATTCAATGGCATCACCCACCTTGATATCATTATACTTTTCAAGGCCGATCCCACATTCATAGCCCTGTTCAACTTCCTTGACATCATCCTTGAACCTGCGCAGGGAGGACAGTTCAGTATCGCATTTGATAATGCCGTCACGCAGCAGACGCACCTTTTTGCCGCGCACCACCTTGCCTTCTGTGATGCCGCAACCGGCAATGGTCCCGATTTTGGGAACCACAAAAGTTTCCCGGACCTCGGCCCGGCCAATAATATTTTCCTGAAAGGTGGAGGGCATCATGCCGTCAAGGGCGGCTTTGATATCATTGATCACATCATAGATAATATCATAGAAGCGCATGTCCACGTTCTCATCCTTGGCCAGTTTCCGGATCTGGGGTGTGGGCCGGACATTGAACCCGACGATAATGGCATCGGAGACGGCAGCCAGGGACACATCAGACTCATTGATGGTACCCACGCCGGAATGAACGATTTTAACATCCACCTCTTCCTTGGCCAGGTCTTTGAGAGAATCGTTAAGCGCTTCAATGGAGCCCTGGACATCAGCCTTGACAATGAGTTTAAGCTCTTTGATCTCGGCTGTGCCAAGATTTTCAAACATTTTTTGCAGATTGGCCCGACTCTTCTTAGCCAGTTCCTTGGCCCGCTGTTTCTGCATACGGTGGGCCGCAATCTGCTTGGCATCCTTATCTGACGCCACAGCCACAAACTCGTCACCGGCATCGGGCACGCCGGCCAGACCAACAATTTCCACAGGCGTGGAAGGTCCTGCCGATTCCACCCGGTTTCCGGAATCGTCAATCATGGCTCTAATATGGCCGGAATGAAGACCGCAGACAATGGGATCACCATCCTTTAAGGTGCCTTGTTTAACCAGCACAGTAGCCACTGCGCCACGGCCCGTATCCAGACGGGATTCAACCACGTAGCCCGTGGCATTCCGATCCGGGTTGGCCCGAAGTTCCAGAACTTCAGCCTGGAGCAGCACCATTTCCAGCAGTTCATCAATGCCCTTACCGGTTTTTGCGGAGACCTTCACAAAAATAACATTGCCACCCCACTCCTCGGACAACAGATCGTATTCGGACAGCTCACGCATAATACGGTCCGGGTCGGCACCCGCCTTGTCCATTTTGTTCACAGCCACCACCACAGGCACGCCTGCAGCCTTGGCATGGTTGATGGCCTCAACGGTCTGGGGCATGACACCATCATCGGCTGCCACCACCAGAATAACAATATCCGTGACCTGGGCCCCCCTGGAACGCATGGCAGTAAATGCGGCATGCCCCGGCGTATCAAGAAAAGTGATCCGTCCGCCGTTGGGGGTTTCCACATTATAGGCACCAATGTGCTGGGTAATGCCGCCGGCCTCGCCGCTGGTGATTTTGGATTTCCGGATCACGTCCAGCAATGAGGTTTTACCATGGTCAACATGCCCCATGATTGTAACCACAGGAGGACACCATTCCAATTTTTCTTCGTCCTGCGCCTCCGGCGCGACATTAAGCAGAGCCTCTTCTTCAAAACTTGCCTTTTCGACCTCAAAGTCAAATTCAGCTGCCACAAGGGAAGCGGTGTCAAAATCAATGGTCTGGTTCACCGTGGCCATCACGCCCATGCCCATGAGCTTGACAATCATTTCGTTGGCTTTGATGCCCATACGCTTGGCAAGTTCAGCCAGTTCAATGGCTTCATCAATTTTTACGCGGCGTTTGATTGCCTTGGGCGTTGTGATCTGGGTTTTCTGAAAACCACTTTTTTTGCCCTTGGGATCTTTTTTCCCCTTTTTCTTCCGGCCGCCCCTGCCCTTGTAAAGGTCATCACCTTCCACCACAGCTTTTTTCTTACGCCGTTTTTTCCTGGTACCGGGTCCGTCAGAGGTGAGATCCTCATCACGATTCCATCCCCGCTTACGGTCAGTGGGAAATTCAGGCGGCATAGCCAGATCCTGCTCCGGCCCACCGGAAGCATGGGTTTCCGGCTCCGGCTCTCTGCGGGCAGGCCGGTCATTATCGTTTGCGGCTGCAGAATGATTCTCTCCGGCTTTCATTCGTTTTAAATTTTCTAAAACCATGGGATCCGCCACTCTGACGATCTTGGCAGGGGTTGTTTTCTTCTTTTTCTTTTTGCGTTTGTGCTGGGTGCCACCCTCGTCCTGGGCTTCGTCCCCAGTGGGTTGTACCGTATTCTCTTCCTGTTTCCGGAGCGCTTCCTGGTCACCGCCCACCGGTTTAGGCAGTGATTTACCCTCCCCGGAATCTGCCGGTTCAGATGTATCGTCTTTATCTTCGCCTTCGGATTCAGCCGGTACCACAGGCGCTTCTGCGTTCTCGTTTTCCTGCTGGTTTACAACATTATCATCTTCGGCAGGGGCAACTTCAATCTTTTCTTCAAAATCGACAGTCACTTTTTCAGGCTCCGGCTCCCGCTCCGGCGGCTCTTCAACCTTGGCGGGCTTGATAATTTTGGCGGGTTCGCTGGTTTTGGGCACAAGCTTTCTGGCAGACCATTTTACAACCGTCTTTTTTTGGGATCCAGGCGCATTCTCACTTTCCCGGACAACCGGCCCCTCCGGCTGCTCATCCGCAACAGCACCATCTTCCTGACCCGTCGCTTTTTCCTGATCATCTTGGTCCTGAACAGTCGGTTCTTCGGGCTCGAATGCGTCGTCCATATCCTCATCCGTCTCCAGTTCATCCGTCTGAGATCTGGTCTTTGTCCTGCGCCGGCGGATCACCGGTTGACGGACTTTAGCCTCATTGGAGCGCTTCTTTTTACCCAATAAATTCTGTTTGACAGCAGCGACGTCACTGTTATCCAGAGCACTCATATGGCTTTTAGCATCTATTTTCAGCTCTTTAAGCTTTTCAAGAAGCTGATTGTTTGTCATGTTCAGATCTTTAGCTAACTCGTATACTCTGACCTTGGCCATTCGTTGCCCCCAGTAATCCTCTATAGTTGATTCTTTTGAAATTCGTTCCCCGCGTTACCGATGCAACAATCCTTATTCTTCCGATTTTTCAACCTGCCCATCTTCCCGGTCGTCTTCTTGTTCATCTTTGACATCAGCAAACGTTTCCCCATCACCGGCATTGTCATCCATATAAGCGGCGGTATCCTGGCCCGATGCCGGCGGCAGCAGTTCCGCCCGTGCCCGTTGACGCTCATCTTCCATCAGACGTCCGGCTTCTTCAATCATTGCCTGGGCATCTTCCACGGGAATATTTAAAAAGGCCGCAATATCCTCGGGCATGGCATCCATGATATCCAGAAATGACGAATACCCTGCCTTGAACAGAATCTCTGCTGCCGGCAGGCCCACTGTGGACAGTTTCATCAGACTGTCGTACCCTTCCTTGACCTCCCGGCTGTACTCCTCTTCACTGGTGACCTCAAGATGCCAGCCGGTAATTTCACAGGCAAGGGATACGTTCTGACCGCCCTTGCCTATGGCGATGGAAAGATATTCATCATTGACAATCACCTCCATGGACCGATTGTCTTCGTCAATGATAACCCTTGCGATTTCAGCCGGAGACAGGGCATTGCAGACAAATCTTGCAATGTCCGGACTCCACTGGACAATATCTATTTTCTCTCCTCGCAGTTCCTGGACAATATTCTGAACCCGGTTGCCCTTGACACCCACACAGGCACCTACGGGGTCCACATCGGAATCAATGGAGGAGACAGCAATTTTTGCCCTTACGCCGGGCACGCGTGCTGCCCCCCGGATGGAAACAATGCCTTCGGCCACCTCCGGCACCTCGGTTTTAAACAGTTCAACCAGAAACTCCGGATGGGTCCGGGATAAAATAATCTGAGCGCCTTTGGATTCTTCCAACACATCAAGGACGTAAGCACGAATCCGGTCCCCCCGTTTATAGCTTTCCTTGGGCATCTGTTCCCTTGGCCGCAGTACAGCTTCAGCCTGACCCAGGTTAATGATGATGGCGCCCCGGTCAAACCGCTGGACGATGCCGTTGATTATTTTGCCTTTTTTATGGATGAAATTCTCATACACGGCATTTCGCTCTGCTTCCCGCATTTTCTGTATGATCACCTGCTTGGCGGACTGGGCAGCAATACGGCCGAACTCTTCGGTATCCATTCGGATTCCCAAAGAGTCACCAATTTCACATTCAGGGTCAAATTCAAGCCCGTCCTCCAGGGTCAGTTCACTGTCCGGATATTCAACCTCCTCAACAACCTCTTTAAAATGGAAAACTTCAACATCTCCGCTTTTTTCATCATAATGGACTTCGATATCCGCCCTAGGGCCGATCTTTTTTCTGGCAGCAGAAACAATGGCCTCTTTCAAGGTATTGATCAAGATTTCCACATCAATACCCTTTTCACGGCTAACCTGATCGATTACCCTTTTTATGTCTGTAATAAACATGTTAAATGCTCTCCATTTTACTGACCTGCGAGAATTGCTCTCATGATACTGGTTCCAGCAATATCAAAGGACCTGCCGTCAACTGCAATCGTTACAGAATCATCATTTGTTTTCTCAAGAATCCCGGTGAACTTTCTTCTTCCCTCAATAACGTCATGGGTTTCAATTTTAATTCGTTCACCCTGGAATCTGATAAAATCCGCCTTTGTCTTCAAGGGGCGGTTTGGGCCGGGGGATGATATTTCCAGGCGGTAAGGACCGATATTCTCGATATGGATATCGATCAGATCCCCAAGTTCCCGGCTGACAGCCACGCAGTCATCCAGGCCGACCCCTTCGGGCTTGTCCATATAAATGCGGACAAATTTCTGCCGGTTATGTACAACACATTCAATGTGCACCAGCTCCAGTCCCAAAGATTCAATCAAAGGTTCGGCCACAGCCTGAATCTGTTGTTCAACGGCCCCGGGTTCTTTGATGTTTATAAATGCCATATCCTGCAGCACCCGTCCTTTTTCCACAAATACAAAAACGGGCAGATGCCCGTTCCCGATACTAAAACACTCAAAAATCCTTACCAAAATATCAGGTTCAGATCATATCTTTCCCCTAAACAAGTGGAACAAATCTGCCAGCCCATACCAAACTTATTTGGAGCGGGCAACGAGGCTCGAACTCGCGACATCAAGCTTGGGAAGCTTGCACTCTACCAACTGAGTTATGCCCGCATTTTAGCGCTATAATATAACAGGGCTCATTAATTTTGTCAACACCCTTATATAACCGCCTTTTCCATTACAGCCTTAAAATTATCCAGGCAGGCCAGCCTGAAAGTCATTTATAATTTTTTGGGACAGCTGCTCATGGATCTTTTTAATATTATTTTCCGTCAGGGTTTTTGACGCAGAGCGGTAAACAATTCTGAAGGACAGGGACTTTTTATCTTCACCAATGTTCCGGCTTTCAAATACATCAAAAAGGGAATAGTCTTCGATCAGACCCTGATTTTGGGCAAAGGCTGAGATGGTATCCATCATGGCACCAACCGCAACACGCTTTGACACAATAAAGGTCATGTCCCTGGAAATTGAAGGGAACTTGGGCAGTCCAACCGCCTGGATAGCCTGGGGAACCGCTTTCTCAAGACTGTCCATGTCCAGGTCAAAAAGATAAGCATCCTGCTTCAAACCAAAAGTCGCACCCACACCTGATGCAATTTTGCCAAGCGTACCAAGGGTCAGACCGTCTTTCACCACCCTGGCACCATATCCCGGCTCAAAATAGGGACAGCTCACGGCATCTGTTCTTTCATAAAAAACACCGGAAATCTGAAGTGACGCCAGCAATCCCTGCACAACACCCTTAAGATCAAAGAAATCCACGGCCTCTTTTTTGGAATACCAGGTCTGGTCCCAGCGGTATCCGGTAATCAGCCCTCCGACCACCTCCACTTCCTCGGGCTGCTCGCCCGGGGCCTTGTCATAAAAAACTTTACCGATTTCAAACAACTGAAGCGTGTCCACCTGTTTGGCCGTGTTCCGGGCCATGGTTTCCAGCAATCCAGGCACAATGGATGTCCTAAGGACGGCCATCTGATCGGAAATGGGATTTAAAATCTCGACCATCCGGGTTCTTTTGTCCGAATCTTCAATGCCTATACGCTCACAGGCATCCTTGGGGATAAAATTGTAATTAATGGCTTCACAAAATCCAAATCCGGTCATGGCGTGGCGGATTTTGCCACGCAGCACCAGACGGCCGGCAAGGGGGCTGCCCTGGGCTTTTACCACAGGATAGCTGGTTTCAATTTTATTATATCCCCACAACCGGGCCACTTCCTCGGAAAGATCCTCGGGCCGGGCCACATCAACCCTGAAAGAGGGGACATGTACCTGCAGGCACCCATCTTCTTTTTTGTCAACGCCAAATTCAACAGACGCCAGAATTTGTGCCATCTCATCTGCAGAAAACGAAGTCCCTAACCGCACGTTCAACGCCTCAGGGCTCAAATCAATGGTAACGGGCCGGGCTTTAACTGGATTCTCATCAATAATTTCCCTGGCAATGGTCGCCGAACACAACTGGGCCATTAATGAAACGGCTCTCTTCAAGGCGAACATAGTGCCTTCTGGATCCACGCCGCGCTCAAATCTATGGGAGGCATCCGAGCCAATCCCTGTCTTTTTGGCGGTTCGCCGGATGGACACGGGATTAAAATAGGCACTTTCCACCAACACCCGGGTGGTTGCATCCGTAATTTCAGAATTCTCGCCACCCATGACACCGGCAATCCCCACAGGCTTTTGCCCGTCACAGATCATGAGCATTTCAGGGTCAAGCTTGTGGACTTTCGAATC
Source organism: Desulfobacter postgatei (assembly GCA_003252055.1). GTDB lineage: Bacteria > Desulfobacterota > Desulfobacteria > Desulfobacterales > Desulfobacteraceae > Desulfobacter > Desulfobacter postgatei_B. The sequence goes on from QKDP01000382.1 coordinate 7,422, forward strand.
AAGGGTTGTAAACTCAAGCGGTGCATCGCCGGGTTTTCCGGCTGTTCTGACTATAATCTTGTTTTTGGCAATATTGTCATAATCAAAGGCGTGCAAGGGCTGCCCGGTTTCCATCATAACAAAGTTGGTGATATCCACTACATTATTGATTGAAGAGAGGCCAACGGCTTCAAGGCGCTGTTTTAACCAGAGCGGAGACGGGCCGACCTTGACGTCAAAAAGCATGCCTGCAGTATATCTTGGACACAATTGAGGATCTTCAATCTCCACAGTGACAAAATCGTGGATATCCCGGGAATCCATTTGGGTTTCCGGAAACGTCACGTCCGGCAGGATCACCTTATTTCGGGGTTCTGTAAACGCCCCGATTTCCCGGGCCACCCCGATAAGGCTCAGGCAGTCCGGCCGATTGGGGGTCAGATCAATCTCAAGGACAGCATCCGTCAGTTTCAAGGCTGATTCAAGGGGCGTTCCGGCAACAAACTCCCCTTCAAGATCCATGATACCGGATGCATCATCCGCAAGCATCAGTTCGGCAGCCGAACAAAGCATACCATGGGACGGTTCGCCCCGCAGCTTGCTTTTCTTGATCTTGAAATCACCCGGCAGCACAGCACCCGGCAGGGCACAGGCGACATACATGCCTTCCCTGACATTAGGTGCGCCACAGACAATGGGAGAAAGCGCTTCTTTTCCAATATCCACGGCACAGCAAGTAAGCTTGTCAGCATTGGGATGCTGCCTTGCCTCTACAACCTGGCCCACAATCACATTGTCCAGGTAATCATAAAGACTTTCCACTCCATCCACTTCAAGACCGGCCATGGTCAGCCTGTCGGATAAATCCTTGGGATCAAGATCAATGGGAATATAGTCACGCAACCAGCTTAAACTGACTTTCATAATTAGAACTGCCCTAGAAAACGCATATCGTTTTCGAAATATTTTCTGATATCATCAATTCCGTACTTGAGCATGGCAACCCGTTCCATGCCAAGGCCAAAGGCAAAGCCTGTATACTTTTGGGTATCATAACCGACATTTTCAAACACAGCAGGGTGGACCATACCCGCTCCCAGAATTTCAATCCAGCCGGTCTTCGAACATACCCGGCAGCCTTTGCCCTTGCACATGACACAGCGGATATCGACTTCAGCACTGGGTTCGGTAAAAGGAAAGAAACTGGGCCTGAACCGCAACGAAGTCTCCTTATCAAAAAACTGCTGAGCAAAAGTGGTCAGCACCCCTTTAAGATCCCCAAAAGAGATGTTTTTGTCCACCATCAGACCTTCCACCTGATGAAACATAGGGGTATGGGTCAGATCCGAGTCACAGCGGAACACCTTGCCCGGGGAAATAATTCGTACAGGGGGTTCGGTTTTTTCCATCACCCGGGGCTGGGAACCTGATGTATGGGTTCTCAAAACAATATTTTCAGACACATAAAATGTATCCTGCATATCCCTTGCCGGATGATATTGGGGAATATTCAGGGCCTCGAAGTTATAATAGTCGGTCTCAACTTCCGGACCTTCGACAATGTCGAACCCCAGGCGCAAAAAAATGCCGCAAATCTCGTCTATCACCTGGGTGATGGGGTGCAGGGCTCCTTTTTTCACCATACGCCCGGGCAGAGTAATATCAATACCTTCAGCACCGCCTGATGCAGCGGCTTCCAGATCAGACTGGGCCTGTTTTACCGCTTTTTCAAGCTTTACCTTCAGCAGATTGCCGTTTTTCCCTGCAGCAGGGCGTTCATCCACCGGAAGGGAGGGAATATTTCGCAAAAAAGCGGTGAGCAACCCTTTGCGGCCCAGAAAATGAATGGAAACCGACTCAAGGGCTTCCTTTGAATCTGCCTCGCTGATTTGTTCCAGGGCCTGTTTTTCAATGTCTTGGAGATTGTTTTGCAAGGTTCCCCCGAAAATACGCTTTAGTTCAATCTGGCAGACGCCTGGGAAGCCAGCTGGGAAAATCCCGCGGGATCGGATACAGCCAGATCGGCCAGGACTTTTCTGTCCAGTTCACTGCCGACAAGTTTCAGTCCGTTCATGAACCGGGAATAGGACAGGTCATTCATCCGTGCGCCGGCATTAATACGTACAATCCACAATTTTCTGAAATCTCTTTTTTTAGCCCGACGATCTCTATAGGCGTACATTAACGCTTTGTCGACTGCGTCTGCAGCAGTTCTGTAAAGCTTGCCTCTTCCACCCCTGAAACCTTTTGCCAGCTTGAGCACCTTGTTGCGGCGCCTTCTTGCTTTGAATCCTCTTTTAACTCTCATTTCTTCTACACTCCTTATATACCATCAGCCAGCCGCTACATTGGCCGGCGTTCATGTCAATTTAAAAAACACCCATTAGCCGTAAGGCAGCATCCGGCGAACTTCTTTCATATCAGAGCCTGCAACAATCTGGGGCTGACGAAGACTTCTCTTCCGCTTGGTGGTCTTTTTGGTCAAAATGTGGCTGGCATGGGATTTGCGGAATTTGTATTTGCCTGACCCGGTTTTTTCAAACCGCTTGGCAGCCGCACGGCATGTCTTAATTTTTGGCATAACTAAAATCTCCTGAAGGTTCACACTATTATAAAAACTAACTTATAAAAACTAAAGGCGGTATATATGCAATATACCACCACACATAAATATCCCTTTGGCACCGAAGGGCCTGTACTAAAAACCTGAAACAGCTAATCGGTGATTTATATGAAAGTTACAATAATCTGTTGAATTACTTTCATGTTTTGTTGTGGGTTGAACCTGGGTATTGATAGACCAGGTCAGCCCATGGCTGTTATTTGGGGCCAAGCAGCATGGTAATGACCCGCCCTTCAAACTTGGGGAGCTGTTCCACCTGGGCAAAGTCTTTGGTCATTTCCACTATTTTTTCCAGAATGATGTTGGCCTGCTCCTTGAGCATAAACTCACGCCCCCTGAAAACCAGTGTTATTTTTACCTTATCACCATTGGAAATAAATTTTTCTATATGCCGAGCCTTGGTTGCAAGATCATGGTCGTCTGTTTTGGGACGAACCTTGATCTCCTTGATCTGAACACTTTTTTGCTTCCTTTTGGCTTCCTGTTTTTTCTTAGTCAGCTCGTACTTATACTTTCCATGATCCATTATTTTACAGACAGGGGGCTTGGCATCCGGAGACACTTCAACCAAATCCAAATTTTCGCTTTCAGCAATACGTAACGCCTCAGCAATAGGCACAACTCCTATCTGTCCGCCATCAGAACCGATAACCCGTACCTCAGCAGCTCTGATCCCCTTATTCACTCTTGTCTGATCCTGCTTAACTCGCTTAGTAGATATTTTAACCTCCCGCCGCAGCACAAAATTTTAATCATGTCAATATAACAAGCATAACCTTGAAATTATATATACATTAGACACGCAAATCAAGACCTAATTTTATTCCCCTATTTTACTCAATTGGTCAAGCGTATATGACTCCAGAAGGCTGCCTTTCCAGTATAAGTTAGCATCGTTATTAAAAAAATTATAGAAAAGATCAAGGCTTTTTTTACGCAGCACATGGGGAACGACCGTGATCTGCGCATTTTTATATAAAGGCGTCAGATGCTGTCTGTCCAGACCAGTCCCCCCGCCCATCACATCTTCATAGGCAAAGACCACCGTCCGGATACCGGCCAGAATAATTGCGGCAAAGCACATCAGACAGGGTTCCATGGTACAGAACAGCACAGCCCTTTCCGGGATAAACCGAACATCCGAGGATTCAAGCGATTTAAGCGCACGTATTTCTGCGTGGTCAATTTCACTGAAAAAAGATAGATCCCGTGACGTACCGGTTCTGGCACCCGAGGCAATCACCCGATCATCTTGTACAATCACACACCCCACAGGAAACTGCCCCTGATCAAAGGCTCTACAGGCCTGTTCAAGGGCCTGCTCCATAAAAAACGCGTAATCCAAAAACATTCCCTTTCTTGATTTTTTTATTAAATGCTGTATTTAATTGTATTTTTATTTTATTTCAATACTGTTTTGATGAATACAATAATACCCCAAATAAAACAAAGTTCCAGTATCCGGGAAATCTTTCAGCAACGGGAACACAATTTCCTGTCAAGATACGGCACCCCCAGTACCAGCGCTGAACGCAGGCACCCTGATGTTGCCCCCGGCAACATCAGGACCCCCTTTCAGCTGGACCGGGACCGAATTGTATACTCCAATGCCTTCAGGCGTTTGAAATACAAAACGCAAGTTTTTCTATCGCCGTTAGGTGACCACTACCGAACCCGGCTCACCCATACCCTTGAGGTTTCTGAAACGGCAAGGAATATTGCCCGGGCCATGCGCCTGAACGAGGACCTTGCCGAAGCGGTTGCCCTTGGCCATGATTTAGGACATACACCTTTTGGCCATGCCGGAGAAACTGCCCTGATACAGGTACACGCCTCCTGTTTTACCCATTACGATCAGAGCTTAAGGGTGGTGGATGTATTGGAAAACAGAGGGAAAGGCCTGAATCTTACCACCCAGGTCAGAGACGGGATTCTGAAACATTCCAAGGGCTTCGGCAATATTATTCCGGCTACGCCCGGTGAAACCGCGTCCACCATTGAAGGGCGGATTGTACGCGTGGCCGACATCATTGCCTACCTGAACCATGATCTTGATGATGCACTGCGGGGCAAGGTGATCTCCGCAGATGAGGTGCCTGACATCTGCACCCGAAGGCTTGGCACAACCCACGCTGCCCGCGCATCTACAATGATGGAGCAGCTGGTTTACAACAGCGGTCCCCAAAATGGAGAATTCATTTTAAACATGGGTAAGGACACCATGGAAGCCATGACAATCCTGAGAAAATTTCTCTTTGAAAAGGTGTACCGTTCCCCGGCGGTTCATGGAGAATTTGTAAAGGCAAAAAAAGTAATCATCGGTCTTTACAAATATTTTATGGAAAATCCCGACGAGATGCAAAAAGAGCTGGAAAAAATGGAAATGGCCCCATGGGATTCAGCAAAGAATACACTGAACCGCTCTGTGTGTGATGTCATTGCTTCCATGACAGACCGGTACGCACTTAAACTGTACGCGCGTCTGTTTTTTCCCAACCCACTGGTATAAAAAATACTTACCAATGACTGTCATGACAAAAATCCCGGAACATTTTTCACCCCTGATCCAGCTTTACCATGATATGGATAACGCATGGAACCGGGTTGCACAACAATATGGATTTCAGTGCACCGGCTGTGAAGACAACTGCTGCCTGTCTCTTTTTTTCCACCATACCCATGCAGAAGCATCTTTTCTGCAATTTGGATTACAGACGTTGCCCCGCAAAGACCAGAAGCATGTGTTAACGCTTAGCCGGGATTACTGCCGTCAAACCTTTTCTGAAACTGCGGAAAACCACAACCCGACGGTATCCCAAAAAATCCCCTGCCCCCTGCTCAAAACGGGCCGGTGCAGTCTTTACCACTTTCGGCCAATGATCTGCCGGTTGCACGGCCTGCCCCATGAGCTTCACAAACCTGGATTTAATATAATAAAAGGACCTGGCTGTGATGCCGGAAAATTTGACAGCCGGACGTACATTCCTTTTGACCGGACCCCGTTTTATCAACAGATGGCTGTTATAGAAATGAATTTCAGGCAGCTGACAGGTAATACCGGAAAAATAAAAAAAACCATTGCCCAGATTCTTGCAGATTCAGAACCCCAAAAGTGACACAAATACCAGGGTAATCGCATATAAAAAAATAATGTAATGCCTGAACGGCTTCCCGTGTTTGGACGAAAAGTTGCACAGATGCAAGGCGCATAAAAATTTGTAACCGGAGCAACCTGGAAGGTTGTGAGGATTGCAAATTTTTATGCAACGCCGCAGATGGGTAAGTTTTCGTTCAAACACTAAAGTTAGTGGGCGTGGACCTGGTTTTCGTATACAGCCTTATAACGCTCTTTTGTATAATAAATAAATTCATGAAGAACAGCTGAGAAATATTTATTTTTATGCCAGATCGTATAAAAGGAACGGGAAAATTTAAAATCTCTTATTTTGAGACGAAACAACTGCCCGGACAGAAGCTCATTCATTACGGAAATTCTGGACAGACAGCTCACCGCCCCCTTGTTTCCAAGTACCGATTTCACAGCTTCTGTATGGCCGACTTCCAAGAAAGGCTTAAACCGTTTTTTGTACTTCTCGATGTGATAAAGGAAAACCTCCCGGGTGCCGGATCCCTCCTCCCGGAGAATCCAGCGTTTTGATAAAAGTTCGTCCATGCGGTAATCTTCGTTTCGGACAAGGTCCGGGTCACCAGTCACCACATAGAGTTCATCAAGGCCAAGTACCTCCCGCTCAATCTCGGTACTGTTGTAGTCTGCTTCAACAAACCCGATATCCACATCACCGTCTTCAATAAGCTTGCCGATCTCTATGGTATTGCCGGTTATTTTTTCCACACGGACCCCTTCATACAGCTCGGCAAATTCATAAATAATCTGGGGCAGGATATAGTTGGCAATGGATGAACTGGCACCCACCTTGATATCTCCCACCAGATCCTGATCCCTGAACATGGACTCGCTTTCCCGCAAGCCAAGGACAAGGGGCTCCACCATCCTGAAAAAATAGCGCCCGTTTTCATTGACCACCAGCCTTTTGTGGATGCGGTCGAATAATAGTTTTCCCAGGGTTTCTTCAAGGGATTTTATGGCCATGGATACTGCCGACTGGGTCAGGCCGAAATCCTTGGCCACCTGACTTAAATGGGGTGTCTTCACAAGCGCAAGAAACAGTTCAAGTTGCCTTAATGTCAATGGCATACCTCCATTTAAATAATCAAACGATGCCCCGGGGCATCGGCGGCACCGGCGCCCCGCCCAAAACAAAGCCACCGTCTATACGCAGGGTGGCACCGGTCATATAGGGGGCATCCCTGATAATAAAATTGACCGCCTTGACAACATCGGAAACCCGGCCGGTCCGCCCTGCCAGGGTATGGTCTATCAGGGACTGTTTTTCCGCATCCGTCAGCACCTCCCGCCACCCCCGGGTACCCTGGGCATGGCGGGTTTCAAATATACCCAGCATCAATTCGTTCACCCGCACGAAAGGCGCCCCCATCCGGGCCCATGTCTCGGTGAGTACACCGACCCCGCGGTTGGCAGCCGAGTACGCCTCGTTGAAAACCAGGGCAGCAGGGCCGGATCTTCCGGTTAAGGCTGCAACAGAAGAAATGTTGATTACAACAGCATTATCGCTAACCTTAAGCAAAGGAAACATTGCCTCAAAAACCCAGCGCTTGGCCTTAAGGGTGGTTTCAATCTCCAGATCCCACTGTTCCTCAACATACGCCCCGTGGACCGTAGGCCATCCACCGCGCTCAATATTGTTCACCAGGATGTCCAGGCGTCCATACCGATCTTTTATAAATTTTGCCAGGCCGGCTATATCATCGGTTTTGCGCAAATCTGCATTGATTATATGGTATTGGGCACCTGTCTGCTCAAATTCTGCCTCCATATCACGGAAGGCATCCGGCCAGTCATGGCGGGTAAGGATAAGATTTGCCCCCTGCCGGGCAAGGTCCAGCCCAATACCTTTGCCGATTCCCTTGACCGCCCCAAGAACCAGGGCTACCTTTCCTTTAATTTCCATAATTTTCAGCCCCCAATTCCCAGATCCTTGCTAAACAACTGATATTTTATCCAGGCAATACCGAAATTAAGCAAGCTTAGATCATCGGCCACAATCTTTTTCATGTATTCCCCGGGCAGGTCCATTGAAGCAAGAAGGCCTTTTTCGGCAATCTGAATTTTGAACTCATCCAGATCATATAAGGCCATGTAAAAAAGATCTTCCTCTGCGGCTTCAAGTTTTCCAGGCCGAATCTGATTTTTAAGACTGATCAGTTCAAGAATTTTATCATTTTCTGTGTTGTGGCAGGCCACATCCTGGCCTTTGAGCCACTGGGCTACGGTTCTTCCGCCCTGAACACCAAAACCTTTGCAGTGCTCTTCTTCAATCAAAGCAAAATACTCGACAATTTCCCCGGTGACCCTGTCTTTTTTAATGGCCCGGGCCAAGGGGTACATGCGGCATGATGCGGGGCGGTCATTATATACGGAACATCCGGAATCCGTAACAAAGGGGCAGGCATGGCCGGTTGCGGGATTGGCCTTGAAGGTAAGCACCGGCAACCCGGAGCCGGGTCCGGTATGCCGGGAAGTATATTCCCGTAAAAACTTTTTGGATGATAAACCTACTGCATTCTTCATTCTCAAAATATCATAGGGCGTCAGTGCCTGATTCAAATCCCTGCAGCACTGATTGAAACAAGGGTTATCCGGGCTGCAGTTGAATTGCATGGGATCATCCAAAGCCACGGGCAGCATCTCATCATTCATTTTTTTTCCTTTATTTCTTCTCAAATCTTAAAATTCAGCCAAAAACCGGTTCATTTAAAACAGGCTGCTAAACTACCAGGATCCGGATTGTTTTTCCAGATAATTTTACGGCATGCATTCACAAGATGTAGTGCTTTTCTTAATAAAAAAACATACATATTGTCAAAAAGCTAATCATTCAAAAAAATTGAACAAATCATTAAATCATTTTTTTTGAATTTTCTTGACACAGACCTTGTCCGAGTGATATTCCCATATCATTTGTTCGGAGGTAGAAGGCTTGCTGGATGAAATTTGAACGTGTTTCAACCCATCATCACCCAAGCCCAAACTATTAGAATTACTGGCCTTTCGAAAATTTTCGGTTGGCTTTAATCTAGATAGATACAAATTGACGCACAACGATATTTGTGCAATTTTGATTAACCTACATTTTATGGAGGTATTTTAAATGCCATCTTTTGTAATCGCAGAAAAATGTGACGGCTGTAAAGGCGGGGATAAAACCGCATGCATGTACATCTGCCCCAATGACCTGATGGTTCTGGATGCTAATGCAATGAAAGCTTACAACCAAGAACCGGATCAGTGCTGGGAATGCTACTCTTGCGTAAAAATCTGCCCCTCCCAGGCCATCGAAGTAAGAGGTTACTCTGACTTCGTGCCCATGGGCGCATCTGTACAGCCCATGATGGGTACTGAGGACATTATGTGGACCTGTAAGTTCAGAAACGGCGTTGTAAAACGCTTCAAGTTCCCCATCAGAACCACTCCCGAAGGCGAAGCCAACTCTTATGATGATCTGAAGGGTAAAGACCTGTCTTCAGGCCTGCTTTCTACTGAGGAAGCCGACGGTATGACACTGGTTGCGCCTACCGAACTGGCCTAGGTTACTTAAATTTAATTCTGATACTTATAAATTTTTTGGAGGTATATAATGGCATTACCTAACAAACCTGCTGGTGAACTTAAAGTCGTTAGAGAGCCAGAGGTAGAAAAAAGAGACGTTGATGTTCTGATCATCGGCGGTGGTATGGCTGCCTGCGGTACTGCATTTGAGATCAAAAAATGGGCTGATGACGACACCAAAATTCTGCTGGTTGACAAAGCCGCCCTTGAAAGATCCGGCGCTGTTGCCCAGGGTCTGTCCGCCATCAACACCTACATCGGTTCCAACAAACCTGAAGACTATGTCCGCATGGTTCGTAACGACCTGATGGGTATTGTTCGTGAAGACTTGATCTTTGACCTTGGCCGTCACGTTGATGACTCCGTACATCTGTTTGAAGAATGGGGACTACCCATCTGGAAAAAAACCGACGACGGTAAAAACCTCGACGGTAAAAAAGGCATGAAATCCGGTACGCTTAAAGCTGGCGCTACTCCCGTTCGTACCGGTAAATGGCAGATCATGATCAACGGTGAGTCCTACAAGAGAATCGTTGCAGAAGCCGGTAAAAAAGCCCTTGGCGACGAAAACATCCTGGAAAGGGTTTTCATCGTTGAAATCCTCAACGACAAAAATGATCCCAAAAGAGCTGCCGGCGCAGTTGGTTTCTCCGTACGTGAAAACAAAGTTTACATCATCAGCGCAAAAGTTATGATGGTTGCCTGCGGTGGCGCGGTTAACATCTACCAGCCCCGTTCCGTTGCTGAAGGTAAAGGCCGTGCATGGTACCCTGTATGGAATGCCGGTTCCACCTACACCATGGCTCTTAGAGCCGGTGCTGAACTCTCCATGATGGAAAACCGTTTCACCCCGGCCCGTTTTAAAGACGGTTACGGTCCTGTTGGTGCCTGGTTCCTGCTGTTCAAAGCAAAAACCGTTAACGGCCTTGGTGAAAACTATGCCGGTTCCGCTGAAGCCAAAGCTGAACTTGAAAAATATGCACCTTACGGAACTGCTGCTGTAACACCGACCTGTCTGCGTAATCATCTGATGATGAAAGAATACAAAGAAGGCCGTGGTCCCATCATCATGGAAACCACCAAAGCCCTTGCTGCGCTTGGCGAAACCATGGACAAGAAAGAACTCAAACATCTGGAATCAGAAGCTTGGGAAGATTTCCTTGACATGTCCGTTGGTCAGGCTGGCCTGTGGTGTGCTACAAACACTGAGCCCGAGAAAAAAGACTCAGAAATTATGCCCACCGAACCGTACCTGCTGGGTTCTCACTCTGGTTGCTGCGGCATCTGGTGCTCCGGTCCTGAAGAAGACTGGGTACCTGATTCCTACAAATGGGGATACAACAGAATGACCACATGTAAAGGTCTGTTCACTGCCGGTGACGGCGTTGGCTGCTCCGGTCACAAATTCTCCTCCGGTTCCCATGCAGAAGGCCGTATTATTGCCAAATCCATGCTTCAGTACCTGAAAGCCGAAGGCGATCAGGTTACCGGTTTTGCTGAAACTGATCAAGAGTTGGTGGACATGGTTTACTACCCGGTATACAACTACCTGGATAACTGCGCATACACCACAGCAGAAAACGTGAACCCCATGTACTGCAAACCTGCCGGCATGGCCATGCGTCTGATGAAGATGACCAATGAGTATGGTGCTGGTACCGGTACATTTTACATGACCAACGGCAAATCCCTCGAAGTCCTCATGGACCTGTTCGAAATGTTCCGTGAAGACCTTGAGAAAATTGCTGCCGGTGACCTGCATGAACTGCTCAGAGCATGGGAAATTATCCATCGTCTCTACACAGTTCAGGCTCACACCCGTCATATCCAGTTCCGTGAAGAA
>QKDP01000188.1 GCA_003252055.1 Desulfobacter postgatei
ACCAGTCCCTGGAGCATCTCCAGCAATTCTGTTTTTCCCTTGGTTTTGAGCGTAGTCTCTAATTCATAACTGCGGTCAAAGTGGTCTTCCAGGGCTTTTTTGCCCCGGCCCGTGACAAAAATGATCTGTTCAATGCCGGCGTCAAATGCCTCTTCAACGGCGTATTGGATAATGGGCTTGTCTACCACGGTCAACATCTCCTTGGCCATAGCCTTGGTGGCCGGGAGGAACCGGGTGCCAAGGCCTGCCACCGGAAATACCGCTTTTTTTACTTTCATAATGACTCCTTGAATGCGTGATACTGAAATTTTCCCTGATGTGCCGGGAAGGGCCTGTCAGAACAGACCTGAATATTTTATTGTTGTTTGAACGACTATTTTAGTTGAAGGTTTTTATGTTCAAACATCCCTCTATTTTTAGATTAGGAGGGCTGTCGTGTCAAACCCAAAATGAACAATCCTGCAGGGCGTGGAGACACTTTGGTCGGGTGCGTCAGTCTATCCGATTGACATTATTGCCTATTTCCAGTATGCTATCGGACCTTTAAATTGCTTGTTATTAATTGATGAGGAAATAGTGAATGAACGCTGAAAATCAGACAGATGAAACACGGGCCCGGGCGGAAATTCCGCCGGAGCAGCTTAGCCTTAAAAGCCGGTTTAAATTCAGATGCCATAAAGGTGTCTCTTGTTTTACCGACTGCTGCAGGGGGATTGATATCATGCTCACCCCCTATGATATTTTAACCATGCGCAAAAAACTGGACATGGACTCGGAGAAATTTCTGGCCATATTTACCACTCCCCAGATTCTTGAAAAAGCAGATATGCCTGTGGTGACTCTCAAGCTCCTTGATGATGATCGTCGGTCCTGTCCATTTGTCCGGGACAAGGAGGGGTGCATGATTTATGAAGACCGTCCCACCACCTGCCGGTACTATCCCCTTGGTGTGGGATCGTTAAGCTATTCCGGGGAGCAGGGTGATGGTGATAAGGATGAGTTCTTTTTTATGATCAAGGAACCCCATTGTAAAGGCTTTGATGAACCGGACGAATGGACCGTAGAGGAATGGCGTGAAGACCAGGGGGTTGATCTGCGTGACGAAGTCAATGAAGGCTGGATGGATCTCATGGTCCGTAAAAAATCTTTGCCTTCCAGCATGCAGCTGTCCGAACAGGCCAAACAGATGTTTTTTATGGTGTGCTATAATATTGATAAATTTAAGCGGTTCGTGTTTGAATCCTCTTTTCTTACCCGGTACAAGATTCCGGAAGAACAGGTGGCCCAGATTAAAGATGATGATGTGAAACTGCTCCAGTTCGGATTTGAATGGCTTAAAGTTACTTTTTTTCAATCCGGAGAGGATATGTTTAATTTGAAAGAAAAAAGAGAAAACACAACTGCCGCTAAATAGTAATGTGCCTTTACGGCAATCCATAAAGCAAACCGGCACGCTGCAGAAATATTTTTCTGCAGCGTGCCGGTTTATTTAGTGCCTGTACGAAAACCTGGAAATTTTGTTGAGTACAAGGCGGGCTGAAATTTTAACCGGAGGAATACATGAAGTATTTCGAGGATTAAAATTTCAGCCCAACGCCGTAATCGGCAAAATTTATGGTTTTCGGTCGGGCACTATTTAATAATTATACCATAGGGTTTCATGGGCCGCCGAATCATTAAGGCGGGCGTCAATATCCAGATTAAAGAAAGAGGCTGCCGGCGCAAGAATTTCAGGATTGTCCGCCTGCACTTTTTTTAAGGCAGAGAGCGCCATATTAAATCCTTTTTGGGTCATTTTTCCCAAGGGTGCCCGGCAGGGGCCGGCCGGCATGCCAAGGATCTGCATCATGGTTTTAAGGGGCAAAGGATTTCTGGCCCGGCATGTGACAGGCCCATACTTGCTTTCCTCTTCAGTGGTGATCACCACAAGATCCAGCAACGGAGACAACGCGGTTTGAATGGCAACGGCGTCTTCTGTTTTGCCCTGATTAAGCAGTTCAACCATTTGGGTCATGGCTGCCGGGGCAATATTTGACATTACTGAAATGGCCCCGCAGGCCCGGATATGGTCATCTGCCATGAGGCGGCAGACCAGGGCATCGTCCCCGGAAAAGATATTGAAACTGTCCCCGCAAAGTTTTCTGGTCAGCTTCATGTTGCCCATATTTCCGGTGGCTTCCTTGACACTGGTTACATTGGCATAGTTTTCCGCAAGTATGGCAAGATCCTGGGGCAGCATCTGGGCACCGGTACGACCCGGTATAATATAAGGAATGATCTCCAGGCCCGGGGTTTCCCTTGCCACCACCTCGTAATATTCCCGCCGGATCTCAAGGGAGGACGGCCCATTGTAATAGGGGTCCACCAGAAGGACACCGTCCACGCCCTGTTCTGCAGCGTGGGACGTGCCGTTTAAGGCTTCAGCCGTGTTATTTGAGCCGGTGCCGGCGATGCACTTGCACTTGCCCCTGGTCTGTTTGGCCGTCAGTTCAATAACCAGATTATGTTCTTCCCATCTGAATGTGGGGCTCTCACCGGTAGTGCCGGTGGCAAGAATTCCGGTAATCCGGTTTTCAATCTGGAAATCAATGAGTCCGGACAGGCCGTCCCGGTCCAGATCTCCTGCCGGAGTGAACGGGGTGATAAGTGCTGTGTAGCATCCTTGTTTCATAGATTACAAACTCCTGATGGTTTTTTGCGCTGCATGCGCGGATAAAACAATTTGCTAAAAATTAGGTTTTGTCAATTTTTCAGGGCAGGCGTTTTAAGTTTCCCCGAAAGACCTTGACACCCGAACGAAAAAATTTATTATATAAAATTTTTGTTTAAACACAATGATAAAGTCATAAAAGAGCCAAAGGAGATATAAATGGCCGAATCCAAAAACCTGCCCAAAAATGCTGACGAGCAGATCGCACGGCTCAGACAAGCACTGGTCCAAAATGCCGAATGCGGCACAACCCACTATAACCTGGCTGTTGCGCTGATTGGCAAGCAGGAGTTTGCGGAAGCAGAACAAGAGCTTCATGACGCCATTGACTGCAGCCCCACCCTCTCAGAGGCCTATGTCCAGCTTGGAGGGATTTGCCTGCAGCGGGGCGACCTTGAGGGTTGTTTCCGGTTTAACCAGCGGGCCACCAAGGCCCGGGCCGGCTTTGCCGAAGGTTATGCAAACATGGCCTTTGTCCTGCTGCAGCTGGTGGACGGCAAGGATGCCAAAGAAGATGAAGAAAAAGTGGACAAGGCGATCAAGAACCTGAAAAAAGCAATTATCCACAATAAGAATTTCATTCAGGCCTATACCACCCTGGGTACGGCTTACTTCATGAAGGGGCTGGTGGAAGAGGCAATCAAGGCCAATCTCCAGGCCCTGTCCGTGGAACCCAAATTCCCCATTGCCCATAACAACCTGGCCGTGGCCTATCTTGAACTTAAAGATTTCAAACGGGCCATTGAGCATTGTGACATCGCCGTGGATTTAGGTTTTGAAGTCAACCCGGCACTGCTGGATGAACTTGCTCTACACCGAAACACATAATCATATCCGTGATGACAGGTTTTTATTGACATGCGGGCATATAAATTCTATATCAGCAATGTTATTTTGCTTGTAATGTCTGATTTAAAGCGTTTATTTCTCACTAACGTTTTTAAATGATAGGGAAAAAGAATATTGATGAAAAGTTTGGAAAAACCTTTTCATTGTTGCATGTAAATCAACTTTTAACGGAGGAAAGTAAATGGCTAAGCATGAAACTCCTTTACTGGACGAGCTGGAATCCGGCCCGTGGCCTAGCTTTGTTTCTGACCTGAAAGCACAGGCAGAAGCCAGAGCCAAAAACGAAAAAGGTGTTGAATTTCAAATGGCCCAGGATGTTGTAGACGATCTTCTTGGTGTTTTGGAACTCTCTTACAAACATGGACGTACCCACTGGAAACACGGCGGCATCGTTGGTGTATTCGGTTACGGCGGCGGCGTCATCGGCCGTTACTGCGACCAGCCCAAACTGTTCCCCGGTGTTGAGCATTTCCACACCGTTCGTGTAAACCAGCCTGCCGGCAAATACTACACCACCGAATACCTCAGGCAATTGACTGATCTGTGGGACTTCAGGGGCTCCGGCATAACCAATATGCACGGCGCCACCGGCGATATCGTCCTGCTGGGTACCACTACTCCCCAGCTCGAAGAAATATTCTGGACACTGACCCACGATATGAACCAGGATCTGGGTGGTTCCGGCTCCAACCTGAGAACCCCTGCTGACTGCCTTGGCCAGTCCAGATGTGAATATGCCTGCTACGACACCAGCGCACTGTGTCATTTCCTGACCAACGAATATCAGGATGAGCTGCATCGTCCGGCATTCCCCTACAAGTTTAAATTCAAACTTGACGGCTGCCCCAACTGCTGTGTTGCTTCCATCGCCCGTTCCGATATGTCCTTCATCGGTACCTGGAAAGATGACATCCGCATTGATCAGGACGCTGTTAACAAGTATGTTGAAAATGATCCTGCATATCCTGCCAATGCCGGTGCCCACAAAGGTAAAGACTGGGGCCCCTTTAGCATTCAAAAAGAAGTTATCCGTCTGTGCCCCACAGGCTGCATGAAGTTTGAAAACAAAACCCTGACCATTGACAATGCCAACTGCACCCGCTGCATGCACTGTATCAACGTAATGCCCAAGGCATTGAAGATTGGTAAAGAAACCGGTCTGTCCATTCTCTGCGGTGCCAAGGCCCCGATCCTTGACGGTGCCCAGATGGGTTCTCTGCTGGTTCCCTTTGTTGAAGTCAACCCTGACAATGATTACGAAGAAATTACTGAAGTCATTGAAAACGTATGGGATTGGTGGATGGAAGAGGGTAAAAACCGTGAACGTCTTGGTGAGCTGATCATGCGCCAGGGTTTCCAGAAACTTCTGGAAGTAACCGGTATCGAAGCGATGCCCCAGCATGTTGCCTACCCGAGAACCAACCCCTACATCTTCTGGAAAGAAGACGAAGTAACGGGTGGCTGGGAACGTGACGTTGAAGAATTCAGAAAACATCACTTAAGATAGAAAGGGAGAATCATAATGGCATTTATTTCTCTACAGGGTATGATCCCTCCAAACCGATGGAAAACAGAATCACCGACATCGGCCCCAGAGACTATAACGAATTTTACCCTCCTGTGATCGCAAAAAACAAAGGCAAATGGTCCCATCATGAAATCCTGGAACCCGGCGTACTGGTCCATGTCGGCGATTCCGGAGATGAAGTATATACCGTCAGAGTTGGTGGTGCCCGTCTGATGTCCACCGGTCTCATCAATGAAATCTGTGACATTGCCGACAAACATTGTGACGGGTATGTTCGTTTCACCACCCGTAACAACATCGAGTTCATGGTTGACTCCAAAGATAAAGTAGAACCCCTGAAAAACGATCTGGCTTCCAGAAAATTCGCCGGCGGTTCCTTTAAGTTCCCCATCGGCGGTACCGGTGCCGGTGTCACCAATATCGTTCACACCCAGGGTTGGGTTCACTGCCACACCCCTGCCACGGATGCTTCCGGTACCGTAAAAGCTACCATGGATACATTGTTCGACGATTTCCAGCAGATGAGAATGCCGGCTCAGCTTCGTGTTTCCATGGCTTGCTGCCTGAACATGTGTGGTGCGGTTCACTGCTCTGACATCGCTATCCTGGGTTACCACAGAAAACCGCCAATGCTTGACCATGAATACCTGGACAAGGTTTGCGAAATCCCGCTGGCCGTTTCCGCCTGCCCCACCGCAGCCATCAAACCCGCAAAGGTGAAACTGGCCAACGGTACTGAAGTAAAATCAGTAGACGTAAAACAAGAACGCTGCATGTACTGCGGTAACTGCTACACCATGTGCCCCTCCATGCCCCTTGCCGACACCGAAGGTGACGGTATCGTGCTCATGGCTGGTGGCAAGGTGTCCAACCGTATTTCCGATCCTAAGTTCTCCAAGGTCGTTGTGGCCTTCCTGCCCAACGAAATGCCCCGCTGGCCGTCCATGACCGACGCCATCAAAAAGATGGTTAACGCCTATTCAAACGGCGCCAACAAATACGAACGTCTGGGTGACTGGGCAGAGAGAATCGGATGGGAAAAATTCTTTGAAGCTTGTGAGCTTGACTTCACGCATCATCTGATTGACGACTTCCGTCAGCAGGCCTACATGAGCTGGCGTCAGTCCACTCAGTTCAAATTCTAGTTCAAAAAACGAACTTGAGTTTAAACATTATTTAATATTTGGATGGACCGGAGGGCATTTTGTTCTCCGGTTCATCCCTTTCAACCGAAAGGAGTCTAACATGGCAAGCGATCTTTTGAATGATAAGGAAGCAGCCACCAAAGCCGTTGTTGACTGGCTTGAGAAAAAATCCGGCAGCAAAACCAAATTCTACATCAAAGACTTTTACAAAATTTTTCCCGATGACAAACCCCGGGAAATTAAAAAGGTTATTAATAAAATGGTAGAAGAACAGGTCCTCGAATTCTGGTCATCCGGATCTACCACTATGTACGGTCTGAAGGGTGCCGGTATCCAGCATTCCTCCGAGGGCGAAGCATAGAGAACTTGTTTTGCTTAATTCATGACTGTCAGTAGGGAAAAAGTCCCTGGAGTTGTCGTTGCCGGACTCAGGGGTGGTTCAGGCAAGACAATAATATCCCTTGGGATAACTGCCGCATGGAGAGCCCAAAATATAACGGTGGCCCCATTTAAAAAGGGTCCTGACTATATTGACGCCGGCTGGCTATCACGGGCAGCCGGCCGCCCCTGCTATAATCTCGATACCTATCTGTGCGACCCTTCGGTCGTACAATCTTCTTATCTTACCCATTCTCAATCCTGTGATATTGCCATGGTCGAAGGCAACCGCGGCCTTTTTGACGGCATTGATATGGATGGGACCACTTCCACAAGCGAACTTGCCAAGCTGTTGGATCTGCCGGTGGTTCTGGTACTGGACTGCACCAAATCCACCCGCACCATGGCTGCTGTGCTCATGGGCTGCATGCAGTTTGATCCGGATATCAATATTTGCGGTGTTATCCTCAACCGTCTGGCAGGAAAGCGCCATGAGGGAAAAGTGCGGGCAAATATTGAACGGTTTTGCAATATCCCGGTTCTCGGCGCGCTGCCAAAACTTAAGCAGGAAGATTTTCCTGAACGCCATATGGGGCTTGTCACTTCCGAAGAACACGGAGAAAGCGATGCGTCCATCGCCCGGGCCAGGCAGGTGGCCTTGGATAATATTGATATTGATGAACTGTTCCGGCGCGCTACTTCGTTTAAGGGGCAGGGCATGCCGGTGGTTAACAATGCCCGGCAGAAAACGGTTCCGGAAATTCATGCGGCAGAATTCCAAAAGCCGGCAACGGATAATTCAACCGTTACCATTGGTGTTGTCCGGGATTCCGCATTTCAGTTCTATTATCCGGATAATCTTGAAGTTTTAAAAAATCTGGGTGCCGGCATTAAATTCATCAGTCCTTTATCCCAGTCCGACATCCCGGAAGTTGATGCCATTTACATGGGGGGCGGCTTTCCTGAAACCCATGCTGCCCAGCTGTCTGCTAATCAAGCCTTCAGGGATAATTTAAAAGCCCTGTCCCGCAAAGGCCTTCCTATTTATGCCGAATGCGGCGGCCTGATATTTCTTGGTGAGAGCATCTGTCTTGATGATGTGGTTTATGCCATGACCGGGATTCTGCCCTTACGGTTTGGACTTTCCAAACGGCCCCAGGGCCATGGATATACTGAAGTTGAAGTGGTCAATGAAAATCCCTTTTATGCCAAAGGAGAAGTGCTGCGCGGGCATGAATTCAGGTACTCAAAGGTGCTGTCCATTGATTATGAAGATACTGCCATGGCATTTAAAATGACCCGGGGCAAGGGTATTCTTGAAAAAAAGGACGGATTTTTCAAAGACAATACCTTTGGCACCTATACCCACATCCATGCCCTTGGTACCACTTGCTGGGCACCCGCCCTGATTGCCAAAGCCAGACACTTCAAAGCCTCGCGCTAAGGCATTGCGCGTCAAACCTTTCTGGGGTCATGGCTGTGTTAATGGCTGCTTTCCCAATCTGCTGTTTATCCTATTTATATGCCTTTGTTGCCGGCGGCTTTTTTTAAATCTTGAACCAAGGCAGATAGCTCCAGGTTGTATTTTTCCGCAACAGTTTCAAGGGGATCAAAAAGCGCGTTGCAGCAGATGCACTCCCCTGCCTTGTCATCCCAGCGTTTGAACACTTCCTGGGTAGCACTGTATCGTGAAACAATATCCAGCACTGTCATGCAGGGCTCAATTGAACAGGTCGAAGAATGGTTTTCTGATTTATCCGTCATTTTTTTTACACTGTTTTTTATCATTGTATGTCCGGGCCAGGGCTTGGGGTATCTGCAAAATAATGTCCATTACCTGTGAGGCGGGGGTCGGGGCGGCATATGCACCAGCCATTCGATTGACACGGGCTGCAGTGCGGCAGGCTTCCGGAATGCTTTCCCCGGATTCGATCAAAGCGCAGGCAAGCCCGGTCAGGGTGTCCCCGGTACCACCCATGGCCTCCATGGCTTCGGTCGCAGGCTTGCTGATCTGATCTGTTATTTTACCGTCAGCCACCACATAATCGACACTGCCCTTGACCAGAAGGTGACGGGCCCCGTTTTTGTATTCATAGGCCCGGGCAATAAGATCCGGCACCTGGTTGTTCTGGTGCAGAATGAAGCCTCTGGTATAAAAAGGATGGGGCGCATTTTCGTCAGCCAGAAATGAGAGTTCGCCCACATCCGGGGTGAACAGGTCATAGCTTTGGGCCTGGCCGCTCATTTTGGCCGCGTACATGAAACCGGCATCCGCTATGAGAACAGGCCTTTTTTCCATCTCTTCCACGGCAAAA
>QKDP01000077.1 GCA_003252055.1 Desulfobacter postgatei
ATCCACGGCATTGGAATTTGTATCGGCATTGGCAGGATCACGCGTCTTCCAGAACAGGTCGTTCAAGCCCAGGGCCAAACGCTCGGTGGGCTGGAACTGGGCCTGGAAGTCTGCCTGGTGCTCGGTGTAATCGTAATCATCGGCTGCAAGCTCTCCTGCGCTGATGTCATCTTGATCATCGTAATTGAGCCAGTTCAGCCAATAGTCCAGGGTGATCGTGGTTTTGTCCGTGGTGTAGCCAAGCTCAACCCCGGGTTTAATATAATAGGTATCGACGGTTTTGGTATTTTCTTCGGATTTATGGAAGTTGGTATCCCGCCGGGCGCCTGTCTCAATGTGGGGGTTAATGATCATTCGCCCTTGGGCAAACACATTACCCGCACAAAAAACAGGAAAGGAGAGCAGGGCCATCGCCATAACAATAAGTGTCCGTTTGTAGTTCATAATAAAATCTCCGAGAATCATTGGAAGGCCATCCGGAAACCACTTTACATTTAATTTGCGCAAGGTGAATATTCCGGACAGGCTTATTTGTTGTCAATTATCAAATGGGGCTTGCTGCGTGTGCGTGTTCCGATGCTGTTGGTGGAAGCTCTTTAATAGGTTCTCCTGTAACTGGGTGTATAATCCAGCCGTCTTGGATGGGAAAGGTAGTTTTCTTCTCAGGCGACTCATATGCTTCCGGTTCTTCGACGCCGCCGGCACCAATGGCTGCCATCAAAGTGCTGAGATCCAAATTAGGATCGTTGCCTGAAACTGTCTGGGCTGCTGAAACCAGGCCGTTCCGGGCGCTGGTTTCATAGGTTGCCTGATCAAGCTCGGGGTTGGCAGCCGCAGCGTCTGCTACACCTGTTGCAACACCTTGAATGGCGCCGGAAAAGGCTTGTTCAACCAGGGACGCGTAATTTTCGGCATTTTCGGGAATGGCAGAGAGCAACTCGTCCATAATTGTGGCCATGGCTGCCTGAAATTCGTCGGGTTTATAGTCCTGTTCCATCAGGCTTCTGGCAAAAGACAGCATCAGGCCCTGAAAGACCCCTTGGACATCGCCTTGTGAATCCACAGCGTTTTTAACATCGTCCAGCTGCCGATTTGTTACCATTGTGGCTGCGCTTACGCCTGTGATTCCTGTCGCAAAAAATGCAACGGCAAGTATAATGCTTGCCAATCGTCGAATCTTTTTCATTCTTTCCTTCCTTTTGTTTTAACACTCTTTTTACATTATCTTACATATCCATTGTATGTTCTTCCCGGGACTATATGTTTTCCCCGGGACTTGCACTTCCAATAACCGCTGCATTTGCTGCATTTGTCGTATCTTCAGAATCATTTTTCCGGGACAAAATGCAAGCCGGGTTATCTTTCAATATCAATTGGGTTGCGGCATCCCCAATCCATTTTTTTAAACGTTTTTCAGCCTTCTTCATCCGATATTTTCGGCCTGGATGGATATCTGACCCCAGGCAGAATACCTGATCTTTTTCACACATGATCCGGGAGACCTTCATGACATCCCGGCCAAAATCCCCTGTCACGCTTCCGGCTGTGACTTGAATTTTTGCGCCATGGTAGATGAATTCAGCGGCCAGATCCGGCCGGTTCAAAATCATGGGGTTTCGTTCTGCATGGGCAATGATGGGGATTATACCCCGCTCTTTGAGTCTTCGGATCATCATGGAGACGGCACCTTCGATGAACATGAGCGGTAATTCCAGAAGAATGTACTCCCCTGCGTTGTTTAACGTAAGCAGGTCACCTTTGTCAAAGGCCTCGATCAGATCATGATTGACACGAATCTCTGCCCCGGGCAGAACTAAAAGCGGCAGGCCGGCGGCCGACAGATCATGGGAAAACCGTCTGCATGCGTCAAGAATATCTGTTTTGGTGCAATTGTAAGCACCATCATAGCAGTGGGGGGTCGCAAACAGGGTATGGACCCCTTGTTTCAGTGCCTGCTTTGCAAAACCAAGGGCATCGGAAAGACGCTTGCTGCCGTCATCCATGCCGTAGAGGATATGAGAATGTGTATCGAACATTTTTCCCGCTCACTGTAGATTCAGATCGGTACTTCAAAAAAATCAAAATCAATCGTTGTTACGAAAATATAGCTCCGCCCTGTTGATTACATCCGCATCAATAAACGCCGAAAGACAATTTTGTATAACAGCCATAGGCTGACCTGGCCTATCAACCCCCAGGCGCAACCCACGACAAAACATGAAAGTAATTGAGCAACTTATTGGAACTTTCATATAAAACAGCCACGGGCTGACCTGGTTTTTCACCGTGGTTCAGCCGATAACGAAAGTTGAATGATCTGTATTAGGTTTCACATTCTTTATTATGAGCCGAATTCAAGTTG
Organism: Desulfobacter postgatei; assembly: GCA_003252055.1. GTDB lineage: Bacteria > Desulfobacterota > Desulfobacteria > Desulfobacterales > Desulfobacteraceae > Desulfobacter > Desulfobacter postgatei_B. The sequence goes on from QKDP01000077.1 coordinate 2,363, forward strand.
ATAAGAGACTGTCTGCATGTCAACCTGACTTTTTGAATTTATTGCATGCAACATCCTTGCAAGCAGCGTTTCACAAACCCAAGATATGCAAAAGCCAAAGCTATGCAAAAGCATTTCTGCAACAAATATACCACGCTTTTTCAACTAAGATCTTTCGCTATTCTATTGAGTTTTCGAAAACCTGATACCAAGCCAACCAACTATTCCGGATATTGAAACCAGGCGGGTGTTGGGCATTAGCAGACATCCGGAGAAAGGAGAGGTATGGCTGGAGAGCCCGAAAGACTTTTTTGTTTTTGTAGTGATATATTGCCAATCGATGGTTATATTTGACTATTTAGGCGATATCTAACCATTGTTTCAATATGCCTCTGCTTCTTTGTTTAAGTGCGCATCCACATACCGGGCAAGAATTTCAGCCGTTGCCCTGGGCGGCCGTACATCAAAAAATTTGTCCACAATGGCATGGGCACATTCATGGGCAAGCATCCCGGCTGTGAGATCTTTCACCGTCACATAAATTGTATTATATTGAAAAATATACCATGCCCGCTTCCCACCTTTTTTTTTATATATCTTAAAATAGGCGTCTTGCAGTTCATTTTTGGTTGAATAGACATTGATCTTAACCGTGATTGGAATCTGCATATCCAGAATCAACATGACTTTTTCAAACAGGACATCTAATTTGGCTGCCAGTTTTTCATATTTATCGGTACCCACACTTTTTTTACTGAAAAAAAGACTGCTGCCGTCTGCCTTGAACTTGATCTCTTTATCAAAGGCCTTTAAGTCCGCTTCGGTTTGATATCTGATCTTCAGATATTTGGTTTCAAACATTTGCCACCCCGCCTTTGCCGGATCGGTGAAAACCAGTATAAAGCATGCAATGAAAAATATAATGCGTTGAATCATAATAGGCACACCTGTCGGGTCAGGGACTTGGAAAAACTAAATTCCTTAAACCATAAACCGCTGGGAAATCGTTTTCTGCAATCCAACCAGGGAGGTTTTGCACTCATCCGGCAAGGTCTCGCTATTCACAAGCTGTTCGACCTCTTTTCCGATGTCTGTCACCGATGTATTGAGATTATCAATCATCTGGTTCAACGAATTGGCTATTTCCTGGAACTGATCCCCCTGACGAATACGAATCCGATCCTTCAGGTTGCCGGTTGCGACACGCTGAACATGATTTTCAAACCGGCACATGGGCCCGACTATTTCATAGGAGGCCAGCAAGGTCACAAACCCTGCTACAATGCCGACAATTATTATGGTAATCAGGTTGGAGAATATAACCGATGGCATGATGGCAAGGGATGTGGACTGGATCACCAGTTTTGAATTTATATATGAGGCTGTCAAAGATCCCTGGGTGATAAACAGGGTTAAAGATACGGAGAGAATACTGCTTACCACCAGGATCATGATGAATTTCAATATAAAATTATTCTGAAATTTTTTCTTGAGATAGACTTGTCGCCTGAACAGTGAGCGCCGGTTTGTTTTTTGAGGCTTATTCATTGTGAAATCTTCTTCTTGTCAACAGTAATAACGGCTTTATCCTTCATGGCCTGGTACCAGTCCCTTTGAATTTTCTCCAGTTTGTCAGATTCAATAACGCGCCGGATATCTTCTTTGGCATCTTCCAAGGTATCCTCCATGTTTTCTTTGTTTTCATTATAATATTGTTTGATTTCATCATTGGTAACCAGCACCTTTTTTTTCCATTCTGCATGTTTTGTTTTCAAAAGGTCCTGGATCAGGGTCTGTTCCCAGAATTTTTCAATGGTCCGGATGAAGTTCTTTTTCCGGGCCAGCTCAAGCCGCATGGCCTCCTGGATCATCAACTCTTTTTCAATAAGGTATTGTACAAATTTATCACGATTTTCCAGGGTCGGTTCCATCTCCGGATCATTGGTGCAGCCGCTTTTAAACAGCTCATTAAATTCTTCAAGAGTTATTTTGCTGTTATTGACTTGAATGATCACTTCCTCGGAATACTGATTCTCGGTGGCGTTTGAACTGTAATGAACGCACAAAAAAAGCAGCAGGGCTGAAAAAAGCAGAAGAATGATTAAAAGATTCCTCATGATAATCCCTTTTAGGCAGATTTTTAGTATATAACAGCCATGGGCTGACCTGGCCTATCAACACCCAGGCGCAACCCACAACAAAAAATGAAAGTAATTTAGCAACTTATTGGAACTTTCATATAAAAATCTCATTGAAAATATTAAAGCGGTATTTCAGCTGTGCCGGCTGAATTTTTCGTAACTGACCTGATCATATAAAAGCGTGTTCGCACCATGACCATCTATTTCATTTGCAGGATGGCCGATGCCGATAATGGCTTGCACCTGGATATGTTTTGGCAGGTCAAGAATGTTTGAAATATAATCCGAGGCCGAGGAGCCGTCGTCACGGCTGCGCAGACGAATTTGCGCCCAGCAGGAGCCCAGCCCTAAATCCGCAGCAGTTAGATGAATAATAATGGCGGCAATGGAGGCATCCTCAACCCAGACATCGCTTTTGGATGTATCCGCACACACAACTATGGCCAAAGGCGCATTTTTTAAAAAAGCGGCGCCATGGGATTTGGCCTGGGACAACTGCGCGATGCGGCTCTTGTCTTTGACCACCACAAACTGCCATGGATTAATGCCTCTGGAACTTGGAGAACGGAGTGCCGCTTCGATCAGAATATCACAATGTTCAGGACTTACGG
>QKDP01000290.1 GCA_003252055.1 Desulfobacter postgatei
GGGGATATGGGGGCCGCGGCACAGGTCAATGAATTTGCCGTTCCGGTACAAAGAGATCTCTTCGCCTTCGGGCAGCTCGTTGATCAGTTCCACCTTAAAGGGGTTGTCGGCAAACAGGTCAAGTGCCTGCTGACGTGTGACCACCTGCCGTTCAAAACCGGCCTTGGCCTTGATGATTTTTTTCATCTCAGCTTCGATTTTTTCAAGGTCTGTCTCGCTGACCGGTGCCATGTCAATATCATAATAAAATCCATCCTCCACCACAGGTCCGATGGTCAGTTTGGCGTCCGGGTAGAGGTTAAGTACGGCTTCGGCCATGACATGGGCTGAGGAGTGGCGCAGGATATCCAGCCCCTGGTCATCTTTGGCGGTGATAAAGCTTACTGCACTGTCTTTTTCAATGACAGCGCCTAAATCAAGGGCTTTCCCCTCTATTTCCATGGCCACGCAGTTTCTGGCAAATCCTTCGGAAATGCTTTTTGCCACATCCATGCCTGTGGGTGGTGCGTCAAATTGTTTTACTGCATTATCCGGGAAAGTAATTTGAATCATTTTTTTGCGTCCTGTTTTATATCGTGTCCGACCTTGCCCATATTTCCAAGGCAGCGTATGATCAGATGTTTATGATTAAGCATTGTAATTAAAAGCTGCTAAATATAAAAAAAAGAATTTTAAAAGAAGTGTTTTAAACAATCAAGGGAAAACTAAGGTGGTTTATCAGTTTGTAACAACGGACAACGACTTGGCAGATGTGTGCTTGAAACTTCAACCCTGTGAGATCATTGGCGTGGATCTGGAAGCCGATTCCATGCACTGTTTTTCAGAAAAAATCTGTCTGATCCAGATTGCAGGCCCAAACCAGGCCTGGCTGGTGGATCCTTTTCTGATCAATGATTTTTCACCCTTTTCCCGTATCCTAGAAAACCCGGATATTATCAAGGTGTTCCATGGCTCAGACTTTGATGTCAGAAGCCTGGACCGGGAGTTGTCCGTTGAAATTGAGAACCTGTTTGACACCGAGATCGCCTGTCGTTTCTTAAATATAAAGGCGCGGGGTCTGGGCGCGTTGTTGAAATCCTTTTTTGACATTGATGTGGATAAAAAGTACCAGAAGGTGGACTGGTCGAAACGGCCTTTGAAAGATGAGATGATAGCTTACAGTGTGGGGGATGTGGCAACGCTTGTGGAACTGCATCACCTTTTAAAGGATCGCCTTGAAAAGATGGGGCGCCTGGCCTGGGCCCAAGAGGAGTTTGATTTGCAGGCCAGGGTCAAATATGAAAGCAACCATTCAAGGCCCTTGTTTAGACGGTTCAAGGGGGCCGGAAAACTTGACAACCGAAGCCTTGCTGTTCTGGAGCATCTGCTTGAGGTCAGGCTTTCCCAGGCGGAGAAAAAGGATCTGCCACCCTTTAAAATCATGTCCAACCAGTCCATCATGACCATGGTTCAGCACAGGCCGGCCAGTGTTGAGGCGGTGTTGGAACATCGGGCGCTGAGCCCTAAACAGGCCGGCATGTACGGGCAGTTGTGTGTTAAGGCCATTGAAACCGCCCTTGCCTTACCCCACCGGGAACTGCCCTCTTACCCCAAAACCCGGATACCCAGGAAAACCTCCCAGGTCCTTGGCCGTATTGATGCATTGAAAAAAATGCGTGAAACAGCTTCCCGGACCCTGGCCATGGAGCCTGGTTTTTTGATTAATAACAATATGATTTCGACTGTGGCAGCGGGCAAACCGGCAAGCCTGGAGGATCTGTTGCGGATTCCGGGCATGCGGAACTGGCAGGTCGAGGCGCTGGGTGAGCAGATTATAGATACCCTGTCCCGGGTTCAATAATCAGTGTTTGACCGAAAAGTCACCCTTCTGCGGCGTTGCAGGGAAATTTGCAATCCTCACAACCCTTAAGGTTGCTCCGGTTGCAAATTTCCCTGCGCCTTGCATCTGGGCAACTTTTCGTCCAAACACACGTTCCCGTCCAGGTAAAATTAAAAAGTGAGAGAGGATAAGCAATGCGCATAGATTTCTGGAAAATGCACGGTATCGGTAATGATTTTATCATGCTGGATGACCGGGACAAGACCATTGCCGGGCACACTGACTATTCGGATCTGGCTGTGCGCCTGTGCCACAGGAGATTCGGCATCGGTGCTGACGGCATTATCCTGGCTCGCCACTCAGATACCCAGGATATTCGTTTTGTCATCATCAATTCCGATGGGTCCGAACCTGAAATGTGCGGCAACGGCATGCGCTGCTTTGCCAAATATCTGTACGAGAACAATATTCTTGTCAAAGATGAAATGACGGTTGAGACCCTGGCCGGAACCGTGATACCCCGAATCGAGAAAAAGCAAAGCGGACAGGTGGTATCCGTATGCGTGGATATGGGCGTGCCAAGGCTTGTTCCAGAACAAATTCCTTTTGTCCATGACGGGGATATGGCCCTTGGGGTGCCCCTTGAAACGGAGCAGGGCACAGTGTTCGTTTCCTGTGTCTCCATGGGAAACCCCCATGCAGTGATTTTTGTGGATGATTTGTCACTGGTGGATATTGAAACAATTGGTCCTGTGGTGGAGAATCATCCTCGTTTTCCTGAAAAAACCAATGTGGAGTTCATTGAAGTTCTTTCTCATGCGGTATTAAAAATGCGGGTGTGGGAACGCGGGGCAGGGGTAACCCTTGCCTGCGGCACCGGGGCCTGTGCTGCCGTCACAGCCGCCCATCTGACGGAAAGGGTAGGGCGGCAGGCACGTGTTCATCTGGACGGCGGGGACCTGGATATTTCATGGGATGAATCCAGCGGCCATATTTTTAAGACCGGGCCGGCCCAGACCGTTTTTAAGGGGACTATTGAAATTTAAACGTTTCCGGCAAGTTTTATTTTTTTAAGTTAACTCGGGGTTGACAAACCTTTCCATTCTATATATAGCCTAATTCATCGTTTGGGGTGGCGCACAGCGTCTGAGATCATACCCATTGAACCTGATCCGGATAATACTGGCGAAGGGAAGAGCGGACAAGACAGCAATAAACCTGGAAAAATCCGGATTTAGACCTTTTCATAGCCACTTGCCCTTCCCTTGAGGGCAAGCGGCTTTTTGTTTTTAGGATTTTTGCCTATGAATATTTTTGTCAACGGAAACAAGGAATGCACAGAGCCCTGCACTTTGGCACAGTTGATCGCCTGGAAAAAACTCAATGCAGGGGCGCTGGTTATCGAACTTAACCAGCAAATCATCAAACAGGATTTTTGGCCGACAACTGAACTTCAGGAAGGTGATCGCCTGGAAATGCTCAGTTTTGTCGGAGGAGGCTGATTATGAACGACGATGTACTTCTATTGGGGGGGAAAGAATTCACTAACCGGTTACTGACCGGTACCGGGAAATTTGGAAACCATAAACAAATTCCCAAGATGCTCGCGGCCAGTGGTTCACAGATGATTACTGTCGCCCTGCGTCGTGTCGACATCACGGATCAGTCTGAGAATATTCTTGAATATATCCCCAAAAATGTGACCCTGCTGCCGAATACATCCGGTGCCCGCAGCGCAGAACAGGCTGTACGCATTGCCCGTATTGCCCGGGAAGCCGGATGTGGTGATTTCATCAAAATCGAAGTCATCACCGATATGAAATACCTCATGCCGGATAACTGGGAGACCTTGAAGGCCACGGAAATTCTGGCCAAAGAAGGGTTCCAGGTGCTGCCCTATGTTCTGCCGGACCTGCCCCTGGCCAAACGTCTGGAAAATGCCGGTGCGGCCGCGGTCATGCCTCTGGGTGCACCTATCGGAACCAACCGGGGGCTAGAGACCAAACCGCTGATTGCCATGTTAATTGAAAACGCCTCCGTGCCGATCATTGTGGATGCAGGCATCGGCAAACCTTCCCAGGCCGCAGCTGCAATGGAAATGGGCGCAGACGCGGTTCTGGTGAATACCGCCATTGCCACGGCCCGGGATCCGGAAGCCATGGGACGCGCCTTTGATCTCGCGGTCAAAGCCGGACGGGCTGCCTACCTGGCTGAAATGGCTGAAGAGTCAACCCTTGCCCGGGCCTCTTCTCCACTCACCGGATTTCTTGATGAAGTATAGAGAGGATCAAATTATGTCATTCTACGAGGTAGTTAAGCAATACCGTGATTTTGATGTCCCCACTTTTTTTGACCAGGTGAGCGATGAGGCGATCATCCTTAGTCTGGCCAAGGAAAAACCCGGCCCCATGGATTTTTTGACACTGCTGAGCCCCAGGGCTGCCGGACATCTCGAGGCTATGGCCCGCAAAGCCCACCAGCTGACCGTGCAATATTTTGGACGCACGATCCAAATGTTCATTCCGCTGTACATCTCAAACCACTGTAGCAACGGCTGCGCTTATTGTGGGTTTAATCACAAAAACACCATCCTTCGTCGAAAGCTCAGTCTGGAAGAGATTGAGATTGAGGCCAAAGCCATTGCCAAAACCGGCATGCAGCACGTGCTCTTTCTCACCGGGGAAGCCCAGCACATGACCCCCATGTCGTACCTGCTGGATGCAGCTCAACTGCTCAAGAAGTATTTTGCATCCGTGGCGATCGAAATATACCCGCTTGAGGTTGAAGAGTACCGCCAACTCTACGAGGCCGGTGTCGATTCCATGACCATGTTCCAGGAAACCTATGACGAAGGCGTATATAAACGGGTTCATCTGGCCGGTAAAAAGATGGATTACCAGTGGCGGCTCAACGGGCCTGAACGGGCCGCAAAGGGCGGCATGCGGGTCGTTAACCTTGGGGCACTGCTTGGTCTTTCCGAGCCGCGCCGGGAGATGTTTTTCACCGGATTACACGCCCGCTACCTTGAAAACAAGTATATCGATACTGAAATTGCCATCTCCCTGCCTCGATTTAACGAGGCGGAAGGTGATTTCCAACCCGACTACCTGGTAGACGACAAAACCTTTGTTCAGTTCATGACCGCGCTGCGTATCTTCCTGCCCCGTTTGGGACTGACCGTCTCCACCCGTGAAAATGCCACTTTCCGCGACCGCATTCTCCCCTTGGGTGTTACGCGTTACTCTGCCGGATCAAGCACCGGTGTCGGTGGTT
>QKDP01000128.1 GCA_003252055.1 Desulfobacter postgatei
AGCGCGTAGGCGGCCGACCAATTCAAATTCAGGTCAAAGGCGCTTACCAGACAGCACACCGTCAGTCCGGCCGCCGACCAGACCGCCAGGGAGCTGCCCACCGTTTGGAGCACCGCAGCTGGATTCCGTATCCAGAAATGGAAAACCTTGACCAACGCCTCCAATTTTTTTCTCATCTTGGCAGGCAAAGGCAGCGTACCCAACGGCACATAAAGGGCGACAATAAAAACACCGCTCACTCCTCCAATTAGAAACGCTCCGGCCACCAGCCCCCAACCGACATCACTGAAGATAAATCCGAACAACCCCAATAATCCCAGTACCAGCAGATCGACCAAACGCTCCAGAACCACGCTGCCGATCCCGACGGTCACCCCCCCGTACTCCCGCAAATAAGCGGCCTTGACCACTTCCCCTCCTTTGGAGGGCAAAAAGCTGTTGAGAATATTGGCGATCAATACCGCCCGCAAGGCCACAGTGTAGGGGATACGACTGCCTTGGGCGCGCAACACCCCTTTCCAGCGCAAGGTACCGAAAAGTGGGACCAGGCTGGTCAACAACAAGGCCAGCCACAAATACCCTTTTATACTCTGCTGCCACAACTCGGACACTTTGGCCATATCCACCCGGCTCATCAGCCAAACCACCAGACTGGCCGATACGACAACGCTCAACACTCCAAATAGATGTTTTTTTGTCACGACTCTTTTCCCTTTTTACCGATCTTGCGCACCCAATCACCACCTTCCTGCCTCACAGATTCCGGAGCATCTATCCAGGGACAGTTTAGCACCGATTCCTGATACACATTGCTAGCTGCGACATAAATAGACGTGGCGTCAGAACTGGCTGACAGGCGTCGAAATCCCGCTTGCGGAGGGATCTTGTCGATAACCTGTAAACAACCCTCGGAAAAGGTCAGCACCCGTTCAAAGGGAAGGCTGGTGCGTTTTTTGCCGGTTATGAGCAGTTTTTGCAGCATGGCTCTTAACAGATTGGGAAAGAATCGTCCCAGGCTCAGGTTGAGCAGGCGAAAAAGAATTTGCTTGAAGGGGCTGGCCAGCTTTTGTGACCGTACAGTGAATGTCCCCTTGACCAGAAATATACCAGTGCCGTTCCGGCACTCGGCTTCGACCTGGTTGTTTTCGTCGTGCAGATGAGTGACGACCACCCGCCCGTCCGGCAATTCCCCGATCAAACCGGTATCACTGACCAGACAACGCTGGGCATCCAACAATTTAAAGACGCCTCCCTTTTTCATCCCTGCGACCAGATAACGGCCGTGACTTTTGGCCGCCGCCAAACCAGCTTCAGGCAACCAGCGGATGAAATCGGGCCGGTCATGCAAATTTTCGTCAGGACGCTGCGGACAATAATCCTCCCATGCCTGCAGCCAGTTGTAAGCCAAATGGCCGATCATACGATCATCGTCGTTATAGTAACGCTTGCCTTTTGCCGCCCCATCCAGCCAGGCGTCGTTCAGTTGGGCGGCTAGAGGAATCCGGGGCGCCAAAAGTTCAAAGCCGTGGGGGTAGTAGTGATAGGTGTTCCGGCTGCCGTATTCCCCGCCGTAGGAACCATCGGGATGCAAAAAGATGGCACAGAATTTCACCGCTCTGTGCAAAGGGTCAAGGAGGGAATCGTTGCCGCTTTTCTTCCAGAGTTTGGCCAAAAAATCAACGCTGCAGGTTTGGTAACCCGGATCGGCCCCTTCGTATTCCTGAAACCAGCCTTCTTCGGGATGCTGCCAACGCAACGCCAGTTCTACCCGGTTTTCAGCCCCAAGCCGGAAGCGGTCCTCCCCGCTCAGCTGGAAAATGTTGTAAAGGGCCAGAGCCGACAAGGCCTGATGATTGCTCAAGCGTCCCGATTCGTTGTGCCCCAGCAGGTGATCGCCTCGCCGAATGAAGAACTCAATCAGACGGTCATCCTCATGGGCCAGCACCTGAAGAGCCTCTGTGGCGGCATAGGTAGAAAAGGCCAGGGCCCCCATGGCCCGCTCCCAGGGGAAATAATCATCGCAGGTTCCATCCGGATGGGAAGCACGGCAGGCGAAATGGATACCGGCCAAGGCCAGATCCCTCATGCGCTCCAAACCGAACCACCGATTGCCGGGATATGGCCTGGCATAGAGCAGGGCCAGAGGCAGAACAAATTCCTGGCTCATCCCGCAGGCAAAGTCCCGCGTCCGGTAATGCCAGTATTCACGATCGAAACAGCCGTAGGTCGTGCTGAAAGGATTTCGATCCACCAGTCCTATCAGATGAGGCACATAGGACATGGCAATGTCGGCAAATAAATCCCTTTGAGGTGCTCTTTCCATTTTGCTTATCTTCTCCAAAGAAAAAAATGCAATAAATTATAACGCATGTTTCGCTCTTTGAAAATTGGAAATGATCATTTATCAGCTCATTACTTGACAATGTTCCCTATTTGCGCCACAAGATAATGTTCAAAAAAAGGGGGGAGGGAAATCATGAGCAAAACATTGACAACCAGGGCTCGAATTGAACCCGATTTAAAGGATCAAGCCGAGTCCATAGCTACAACTTTATTTCATAAGAAAGTCTGTGTAACCTACACAGATCTTTCAACTCTAGTTGTGGGCTGAACCACGGTGAAAAACCAGGTCAGCCTGTGGCTGTTCTACAAACAGGTTGAATTGAAAAAAGGGCTTCCATTTTCGGATAAAGTTGTTTTTGAACGGACCGGAACATATTCTGATTTGTTTTAAAAACGAATTAGTTGCACGACTTGTACAGGAAATTGCTATGTTTGATCTTCAGTTAAAAAGTGCCTTTTTAGTTCCTTTTTTTGGCGAACTTCCCGCTTATTTCCCGTTCTGGGCTAAATCATGTGAATCAAACCATCATCATTTTCACTGGTTTGTTTATAATGACAGGATCACGGAATCCAAAGACCTGAATCCCGCAGTTACCCTCATTCCATACCAGTTCGAGGAGATGGCTGCCGATTTTAAGCAGCGATTGGATATAAACATACCCGGCCGTTTCCTTCGCAGGGTCTGTGATTATCGGCTTATGTTTTATTTTCTGCGTAATGACAAAGAAAATCTGGAGTCTTATGATTTTATCGGGTTCACAGACATGGACCTTGTGTATGGACAACTCTTGGGCTGTATGCCTCCAAATATGGCATCCTATTCCATGATCAGTGCAGATAAAGATCGGCCGTGCGGGCCTTTTACGTTGATCAACCGTTCTCAGATCTATGCTCTTAAAGAATATAAACATATAAAAAAACACATGGAGCCAAAAGAGCACAGGACATTTAATGAATCAAAGGAATTGCTGCAGGTGGTTTCAGGCAACCTGCCTCCATACTGCAGCGCTGATTTGCTTCAGCCGACAATGACCAAGGGCGTGAGTAATACCAAAGTTTACGCCATATGGGAAAAAGGGAAGGTAACTATTTATGACATCTATTTCAACCGTATAGAGGCCGGTTTCTTTCATTTTTCCAGATATAAGGACAAAGATCGGTTTGTCATTGACGCGGATGCGTTGCGCCATGATCGCTGGGGCGTTTTTAAATTCGGTATCACCGGATTTACATCCCGTTGGAACAGAACAAAAATGAATCTTTCGCTATTGATATAGCCATTGCCGGACTAAAAGTTAAAGTGGCGCTGGTAGATGTGAATAATTTTTTGTCCCATGGTTTCAATGGTATGGCAACGTTTTATTTTTTGTTCTGCGTTTTGGGCACGCTCATTTGTTGCCCTTGGGTTGTCAATTGTTTTAACAATCATTTCACACAGCTCGTCGGATTGCCCCACGTCAAAAAGCAGGCCGGTTTCATCATGGGTGATGATATCAGCAATTCCGCCGGTCCTGGATCCAACCACCGGGCATAAGGCATACATGGCCTCAATCAGGACCTGGGGAATACCTTCAAACACGGATGGCAGAATTTTGCAGTCCAGGGAACGGTAAAAAGGCCAGACATTTTCCTGGAATCCAATAAAATGGACTCTGTTCCCAATATTCAGGTTCCGGGCAAGTTCCGACATCCGGTCCAGAAAAGACGCTTCTCCTGTGCCGGCAATGACCAGGTGGTGGGGAATATGATTGGCTGCCTTGTGAAATCCTTTTAAAAGGGTATCCACACCCTTCTCCAGGGATAACCGGCCGACGAACCCGATAAAACGCGTACAAGGATCCAGGTTGAGTTTTGCCGCCAGGGCACGTCTCTCCTCATCTTTTGGCGTAAGACCCGCAGGTTCAACAATACCGGAAGGGATCGAAACAACCTGTTGATCCGGAAGATTAAAAACCTCTTGAAGATGACGTTTGGTATAATCTGCCGTGGTGAATGTATAATGACTTAATTTTTTGTAAAGCAGCCGGTTATACCAGGAATTGTTAACCGGCGTACTGATGTGGCGAGATAAGATTCTGCATGGTATATGGGCCTTTTTAGCTGCCGGTAGCGCTATTTTTGAATCTGTATTCCCATGGGTGTTGACAATGTGAGGCTTCTCTTGATTAAAAATACGAATAAGACGACTGTAATCGGATAATGCAGACAAGCGTTTGAACGACATTGGGTATAGTTTAACTCCATGCCCTTTTGCTCTCTGGAGCAAAGGGGTGTTTTCAGGTGCAATAATGATGACCTGGTGTCCTTTGTCCGCCATCCATAAAGATTCGTTCAGAACTCTTTTTTCAAGTCCCCCCCAGGCTGTGTGGCAGGTGGTATGGATAATTTTATACAGAGGTGGTTTCATGGGCATTTGTTACTTTATCGTAATAGTTAATTTGTTTTCAGGCTTTGGGGCGATATGTGGAAAAAAACATTACAATTTAAATAAGTTAAGAGCCTAATTGAAATTGCCGATCAATTTTTACCTGGCGTAACCAGTAAATACGCAGGATATTCTTGCCCATGGCATCCATGGTATAGTGTTTTTCAACCAGGGCCCGGGCTGCCTGGGTCAGGGCCAGGACAGTTTGGGGGGTATTCAGGGTCCTTCTGATGATTTCAGGCAGAGATTCAGACCGGTTTGGATCAAAGACCCTGCCTGTTTTATTATCAATGAGAATATCCCGGATACCGGGTGTATCCGACCAATCACCGGGCAGAAGCAAGCCATGGCCCTTGTCATTTCCAAGGGCACTCCCTGGTAAAAATTCTGGGGGTTGGGAAAATAGATACAGCAGTCCAGAGCCTGGTATAAACCGGCATCATTCTCTTGTGTCAATGGCAAAATATGCACCCTGGGATTTCCTGCCTTTTCATCCGGGGGCTGTAGCTCATTAGCCTGGTTTTCGGGAATACCGGCAATCACCAGATGATGACAAGGGAAAT